>JAFADM010000022.1 GCA_023424865.1 Bacillota bacterium
GCTGTTAAGAACATAGGCCATTCCGCCATCCAGCTCCTCGGCACTGGAAAGAAGGCTCTCAAAATTAGTAAGGTCCACCAGAATGCAGATATTCCCTACCGGCCCCGTTTTTGAGGTGACGGACAAGGATTTCCAAAAGGCCATGGTCTGTCTGGGCTGGCTGCTGACCGATTTTGTGAGGGTTTCCACGAAATGCCCGTTATGAGTGGACTCCAGATAGGTCTTGCGCCATTGGGCATAGTCTATATCCCCCTCAACGAAGCTGTTGAAGTAAAACTCGGGACTGCAGGAGGAGGAGGAAGTGACAATATAGTCCATGTTTGTAAAGTAAATAAAAAAGCTGTCTATAAAAGGTGTTATGTTTTTATAGGATGAAAAATCCTTCAACAGATTGACCAGGGTCATGCGTTTGCTTCCGTTTAGAACACCGCTGGTATACATAAGCTTCACGGTCTGCTGATTAACCAGAATCTGGTTGGTTAGCTGATCGATTTCGTTAAGCCTGTCGTCGACGGTATTCTGCATTTGACGGAGTACGGCAAAATTGGAGTCAATGATTTTATCCTTGAGGACACTTTCTGACTGGAAATAAATGGTTCCTGTAAGGATAAGCGGAATGATCAGTACTATCATATAAGAAATAAAAATAATCATGAACAGATTCCTGAAACGCAGGTTTCTTTTCCGCATAGTAGGACTCCTTTCGGCATAACGACGAAACGGCGCATGATGAAGATTTATGTGTTACATAGCCTTGTCTGGGTATGCTTTCAGCATGTGTATTATAGCATGTGTCCCGTAAATTAGCTATATTACACAAAGGGGTGCTGGGGGATTATGGTTATATTGACGAAGCCGGAAAAGAACCTCTAAAGGCCCGTTTCAAAGCCTTTCAAGGTTTTTTGGCGCGCTTTTTGCCCTGCTTAATATGTAAAAGTGATGCCCCTGTTAAAAAAATCTATGTCCCCTTTCATAAGAAAAAAGTAAGGGCCTGTAATAATCAAAATATACATTATTATATAAGACTTCTATAATGATACTGACTTTATCAATACCGTCAGGCCGGGATTTTCATTGGGAAATACTGGTGGAGTAATTAAGGAAGGACGACTATGGAAGATTTATTATGGTGGAAAAAACCCCTGCGGGTTTTGCAGACCAATCTGCAGGTTAAGGATACGCCGCTTATGAATGCGGTCAAAATGGCCGAAGACACTGAAAAAAGCGGTTCCAATGCTCTGGTCATCAATGTGGGGGGGATTTATGCCTGGTACCCCAGCAAGGTTCCCTGCCACCATGTGAACGAATTCCTGCCAAAGGATAGGGATTTGCTTCAGGATATTCTGGAGGAATGCCATAAGCGGAACATCCGGGTTATCGCCCGTTTTGATTTCAGCAAGACAGAGGATAAAACCTATGCCATGCATCCCGAGTGGTTTGTCCGCTTTTTTGACGGCTCCACCCGCATTTACGGCAAGGATCGGCCGGGAGACTGGTCCCTTCTTGTGACCACCTGCTTAAACGCCGGCTACAGGAATGAAGAGGTGGCTGTTCCAGTAGTGGAAGAGGTTCTGGAAAATTATGATATCGACGGTATCTTTTTTAATGCACCCCATTATGAATTCTGCCGCTGCGACGCGTGCCAGGAGAAGTACCTTAAAACCTACGGCGAACCCATGCCTGAATTTGCCGATTTTAACGCCTCCCTGCCCGGAAGCCCTCTTTTTCCCAGGGAGCTTAAATCCGACTGGCCCAACATTTGCCTGAGGGACAATATGGAGCTTATGTACCGCCATGTTAAGAAAAAAGCCCCCCATGTTCCTATTATACTTTATTATAACGGACATAAATCCGATCATCTGGCTGACCGTATGGCCACAGCCGACATGATATGCACCGAATCCCAGGATATTCTATCCAGAGGCAAGACCCGGATTCCCCAGTTCTGGCATCCGGCCATCAGTATGAAAATGGGAAGAACCCTTGAAAACTATCCCAGACCCTTTGGCATTATTCATTCCTGCCCCGGCATGGACTGGCGCCATACGGGACTGCCTACGGCGGAGTATGAATTCTGGATGAGCCAGATTCCTGCCAACGGGGGTTCTCTCTGGCACTCGGTAACCGGCTTTGCGGATACCATCAGCGACAAGCGCATTTTCCGGAGCATTGAAAAAATCAACCGTCTTGCCGAGAAAACCGAAAGCTATATGGACGGGGCTCAAAGCGCCGCCGAGATTCTTCTCCTGTGGGAAGGACATGCGGAAGGGTTGGCTGAGGGCTTGATTGCAAGGCAGAAGCTCTTTGATATTGCCTGCAAGGATCAGGTTACCGAAAAGCGTCTGGCAGCCTATAAAACCGTTATCCTGGCCGAGGGCTTTCCCTTGACCGGGGAAAGCGCAGCGCTCCTCTCCGAATATGTCCAAGGGGGAGGTACTCTCCTTATGGATTCCGGGAGACCCGACGAGTGCCTCGGAAAGGTATTGGGCTTAAGGAACCGAATGACAAAGAGCGGCTATCTTGCCGCCTCCTACCTCCGCTTTGAAGGCCCGGAGCTTATGACGGGCCTTGAGGATACACCCCTTATTCCTCACAGGGGAGAAACCTGGTATGTAAAGCCTAAAGAGGGAACACGGGTACTGGCTACTCTCGTGCCGCCCTTCGCACCTTTGGACGGGGTGGGATCTCCGCCTGAAAGAGCGTCCCTGCTTTGCCCTCAAACGGATATTCCCCTTGTGACGGAGAATACCTGGGGCAAAGGAAAGGCCTTGTACCTCTCCTTCAGCCTGGGATGCCTTATAGAGGAATTTGGGCTTAATGAGCATATCCTTCTTCTTCATAATCTTTTAAACCGTCTGTTGCCGGAGCCCCGTTTTCAGGTGGAGGGGCCGGGAGGCCTTCAGGCCGGAGTCTTCTTTTTGGAAAACAAAGCGGTGGTGCATCTTATAAACGGTGTGGGGCAAAGACCTTTGACCCATAATATACCGCTTTATAATATCCGCTTCAGCCTGAAGCTTCCCGGAAAGGCGGCAAGTGTGGCCTCCCTTCTGGAAGAAACCCCTTTAGCCTTTTCGCAGACAGGGGATACCCTCACCGTAACCGTGGAAAAGCTCTCCATTTGGAATGCGGTGGGAATTGAATTTGCCTGATGGGGATAACGCTTCAAACAAAAGGAGAAGCGCAAGGAGGAGTTATCAATGGTTAATCATCCGGAAATCCGTGACGAAAGACCCTGGTGGATGGAAAATAATTTAAGGCTTATACAGTGCAATTTGAGAGAAACGGACGCAACCATGGATGTGGACAGGCTTATATCCGATATCAAGGCCTTTCATGCCAATACCCTTATGGTAGGAGCAGGAGGCATTGCCGCCCTTTATCCCACCCGGCTGCCGTACCAGTATACAAGCCCCTATTTAAAATCGGATCTGCTGGGTGAAATACTGGAAAAATGCCACAAGGAAGGCATAAGGGTTATTGCCCGCTTTGATTTCAGCAAGGCTCATGTTTCCTTTTTGGAAGAGCACCCTGACTGGTTTTACAGATCCGCGGCCGGCGGAAGGGTTAATTTTAACGACATGGTGCACACCTGCGTTAACGGTCCCTATCAGAGGGAAAAATCCTTGGGGATACTCAAGGAGGTACTGACGACTTATCCGGTGGACGGTATCTTTTTCAACATGTTTGGCTACCAGACCCGGGATTACAGTGAGAACTATCATGGTATCTGCCGCTGCGACAGCTGCCAGAGCCGCTTTTTGGAAATGTACGGCCATGAGCTGCCCCAGGATGAAAACAGTCCCTGCAGGGAAGAATACGAAGCCTTTAAAAAAATCACGGTGCAGGAGCTCCTGGACAGCATACACGGCCTTGTAAAAAACATAAGCCCCGATATTGCCATATGCACCTATACCGATTACAAGGTGGATATTGTAAGAAATGAATCCAACAGCGCCCTCACCAGGCCCCTGCCCTTCTGGATTTATTCGGCTTCAGACAATGTGATGTCGGTGGCAGGAAGCTTTGAGGATAAAATTGTCAGCAATTGTGCTATTAATGCGGCGGATATTTTTTACCGGTTTATGGGCGTCTCCCGGCATCTGACAAAGATTCGGCTTCTTCAGAATATGGCCTCGGGTTCGGGCCTGGACTTCTGTATTATAGGTGTCTTTGAGGATTATCCGGAAACAGAGCCCTTTGAGGACGTTAAAGAGACCTTTCTTTTGCATAAAAAGTATGAAGCCTATTTAAGCCGCCTTGAAAGCACCGCGGATATTTTACTTATCAAGCCGGATCGGGAAACGGAAGAATACCGGGGTCTCTTTAAAATGCTCAAGGAAGCCCACCTTATTTTTGACGTGGTGGCTTTAAAGGCGCTGAACACGGCTCGCCGGGACTACAGATGGGTTCTGGCGCCTTCCGTCACTTTTGATCCGGCCTATTTTTCGGAAAAAACAAACGTGCTTGCCACCTCCGACAGCTTCCAGGACAGGAAGGACTGGCTTTCGGAGTGGTTCGGTGCCACACCTCAGGGACAGGAGAAGCAAAACAAGGGAGCTTATCTGGACGCTCAGAATAAAAAGATTTTCAAACGCCTGCCCTTAAGGGATTGGGTCATTCTGGACGAAAAAATAACCCTTTGCCGCTTTGAGGATGAAACCCTTCTGCCTTACCTGCCTCCCGCACGTTACGGGCCCCCCGAGCGCTGCGGCGGAACAAAGCCTTCAGGTTTTGGCGCGGCAGGTGTTAAAAACCATGGAAACAGGAAAATGGTATTGCTGCCCTGGCGTGTGGGTTTCCTCTACTACAGGCACGGCTATCAGGAGCACCGGGATATCCTTTTGGATTTACTGGATCTGGCAGCGGAGGAAAAACCCCTGCTTCAGGTGGAAGCGCCGGACATGGTGGAGGTTTTCCTCAACCGCTGCCCCGGAGGCTATCTATTGCAAATGGTAAATCTTACAGGCTTTAACGGAACGACCTTTTTTGAGCCTCTGCCTTTGTCGGAGCTTAAGGTTCGCCTGGGGAACACCGCTTTTAAGAGTGTAACCCGGTTATCCGACAATGAAAACGTGTCCTGGACCACCGGTGAAGGAATGCTTGCATTCACCGTTGATACCCTTAAGGATTATGAGGCTTATTATATTTCCTGAAGGAGGCAAGAAACATGGGTAAACCCTGGTACAAAACCACCCGAAGATGGATGCAAACCAATTTGACGGAAACGGATCCCCTGGCCTGTGATGTGGATTTATGGGCCCGACAATGGGATAAGAACCATATTCAGGGCATTATTGTAAACGCCGGAGGCATTGTCGCCTATTATCCAAGTAAAAACCCCCTTCAGTACAGGGCCTGGACCTTGGGTGACCGGGATTTGTTTAAGGAATTTTTAGATAAGGCCAAAGAAAAAGGCATTGCTGTCCTTGCCAGAATGGATGTTAACCGGGCCGATGAGGCTTTTTACAAAGCTCATCCGGACTGGTTTGCGGTAAACAGGGAGGGCAAGCCCTACAAGACCAACGACAGCCGGTATTTTTCCTGTGTTAACAGCGGCTACTACCACAGTTATATCCCTGGGATACTTCAGGAAATTATTGAATTATACCATCCCCAGGGCTTTACGGACAACAGCTGGGCGGGCATGCGCATGGACAAGATTTGCTATTGTCCCTCCTGCAGGGAAAAGTTTAAGGCCCAGGAGGGTCTGGAACTTCCTGAGGCTGTTAATTTCGAGGATCCGGTTTACCGGAGGTGGGTTCGGTGGAGCTATGGCTGCCGTACCGATATATGGGATTTGTTTAATTCCGTAACCCGAAAGTATGGCGGTGAGGACTGCCTGTGGCTGGGGATGATGAATGTGAATCCTGCGGAACCCTATTTCTGCGATCTTGTGGAAATTGGAAAGCGTTCTCCCATTGTTATGTCCGATTACCAGTCCAGGGACGATCTCAACGGCTTTGAGCAAAACGGTATTTACGGAGGCGTTCTCAGTAATCTCACAGGCTATGATAAGATCCATCCTGAGAGCATGGCCAACTACGTGAGGGGAAGGAGGGTTTTCCGACTCTCGGCAACCCCGGCGGAAGAAGTTTCACTCTGGCTGATGGAAGGCATGTCAGGCCAATTGTCTCCCTGGCTTCATTATGTAGGAGGCTGCCCGGAGGACGAACGGGAGCTGGATAACTGCACCGAGGTCATGGACTTTCATCTGGACAATGAAAAGTATCTTTATGACAGAACACCTGCGGCCAATGTGGCTCTTTTATGGAGCCAGGAGAATAGTACCTTTTATGGGAAAGATGCTGTAAAAAAACGTATGGAGCTGCCCTGGAGGGGCTTCACCCGGGCGCTTATTAACGGCCGTATCCCTTTCCAGCCGGTTAACGCCCATCTTCTGGAACAGAGCATGGAGGACTACAAGGTGGTTATTCTGCCGGATCTGGCCGTAATAACGGATTCCCAGGCGGCGACTTTGGAAAAGTTTGTTCGTGGGGGAGGAAGCCTTGTTTATACCGGGGCCTCCGGTTTTCTTAATGAAGACGGTGCGCTCAGAAAGGAACCCTTTCTGGACTCTATAACAGGTATCAGCCGAAGAGGAGGGGAGATTCAGCCTCTGCTCTGCCAGGGAGCGGATTGGATGGATCACTCCCGACACAGCTACATGCGTATTACGGACAAAAAGCATCCTGTGATGCAGGGGTTTGAGAAAACCCAGATACTGCCCTTTGGTGGAATGCTTTATGAAATTAAGTCCCTTCCGGAAAAATTTAAAACCCTTTTGACATTTATACCGCCTTTTCCTATTTATCCTCCTGAGCTAAGCTGTATGGGAGTAACTCATACGGATACCCCGGTGGTGGCGGCAGGCGAAACCGGCTTTGGCGGAAGAGTAGTCTATTTTGCGGGGGATGTGGACCGGCTGTGCGGAGAGGTTAATCATCCGGATCATTTAAGGCTATTGGAGCAGGCGGTACGTTATGCGGCGGACGGGGAGCTGCCCTTGTCGGTGGAGGGCGCAGGGTATCTGGATGCCAAGCTTTACCGCCAGGCTTCCACGAAGGTGCTTCATCTCATTAATCTGTCGGGGGCCAATGAAACGCCTGCTTATGTAACCGGGTTTTTGCCTGTATACGGAATCAAGGTCCAGGTGGCATGCCGTGAGTTTGTCCCTAATAAAGTGAAGGCCCGTGTCAGCGGCCAGGAGCTGCCCTTTCATTTTAAGGATAACAGGGTGGAATTTGTTCTGCCCGTGCTTAAAAGTCAGGAGCTCATTGTTATTGAATAAATTCACCGGACAGGACCGGTTTATCCAACATAAGGAAAGGAGCTATAATTATGAACGAATCATTGCACAGCTACATGAAGGTAGGAACCATTGCATTTATGTCTTATCCTGAAATCATGAGGGGGGATGGGGATAAAATTGAGTCCTCCATCCGTAAAATCCTTGCGGATCCCTATTTTACCGCTATTGAAACCACATGGATCAAGGATCCGGAGGTACGCGGCCGGGTTAAAAAGCTTTTGGATGCAAGTCTTATCACAACCTGCTACGGCGCACAGCCCCGTTTTCTCACCACGGGCCTTAATATTAATGATCTGGACGAGAGCAAGCGCCTGGAAGCGCTGGCTTCCCTGAAGGAAGGCGTGGATGAGGCTTATGAGCTTGGTGCCAAGGGCATTGCTTTTCTAAGCGGCAAGTATGAGGAGGCAACCAAGGAGCAGTCCTACAAGGCTCTTGTTAAGTCTACAAAGGAAATCTGCGCTTACGCCGCTCAAAAGGGCGGGATGATGGTTGAGCTTGAGGTTTTTGACTATGATGTGGACAAAAAGAGCCTCATCGGCCCCACTCCCTATGCTAAGCAATTTGCCGAGGAAATCCGCAAAGACCATGCTAATTTCGGATTACTGGTGGATTTGAGCCACTTCCCACTTATCCATGAAACCGTGGGTGAATCTATTTTCCCTATACGCCACCTGATAACCCATGTACATATCGGTAATGCGGTGGTAGTTCCGGGACAGCCTGCCTACGGCGACGCCCACCCTCGCTTCGGCTTCCCCGGAAGCGCCAATACCCTTCAGGATCTGGTGGAATTCTTAAGAGCTCTTCTGGGTATCGGCTTTCTCAATAAGGAAAAGCCGCCTGTTCTGAGCTTTGAGGTAAAGCCCTTCGGCGATGAGGATCCGGACATCATACTGGCGGGCTGCAAGCGCTTTTTGAACGAAGCCTGGAGCCGTGTGTAAAAACCTGTGCTTTCAATTGAAAGACCGGGTAGAAAAGCTTAAACTAAAGCGGGCTAAAGCCCGCAACCCAATTAAAGAGAAGCGTCGATAAAAATGCTTGTTTTTTATTGACATTTATCAGCTATAGGGTACTAATATATTGAAAAGGATAAAAGCCGTGTAGTAAGGATTCCTGTCCGAAAAAGGATGAAATCATTGGTACACGTGCGGAAATGGAGCAGATTATGAAAATTATCGTTTTAGACGGCTATGCCCTAAACCCCGGCGATTTAAGCTGGAGCGGACTTGAAGCTTTAGGCGAGCTTACCGTTTATGATCGTACGGCGCCGGAGGCAGTCGTTGAGCGTATTGGCGATGCCTCCATCGTGTTCACCAATAAAACACTTATTACCAGAAAGGTTATTGAAGCGTGCCCTTCCCTGAAGTTTATCGGGGTTCTGGCCACAGGCTACAATGTGGTAGATACGGCAACAGCCAGTGAAAAAGGAATTATTGTTACCAATATTCCTGCTTACAGCACTCAGTCTGTCGCCCAATTAACTCTGGCTCTTATTCTTGAGCTTTGCCATCATGTGGGTGCCCATTCCGACAGTGTAAAAAGAGGTGATTGGACCAACAGCAAGGATTTTTGCTATTGGAATTATCCCCTTGTGGAGCTTGCGGGAAAAAATCTGGGTATCATCGGTTATGGCCAAATCGGCAAAGCCGTTATAAAGCTGGCTTCTGCCTTTGGGATGAAAATACTTGTTTACAGCCGCAGCCAGGGAATTAAGGAAGAGGGCGAGATATCCTTTGTTTCATTGGAGGATCTTTTGGCAAACAGCGATGTGGTCTCTCTGCACAGTCCTTTAACCGCCCAAACCGAGAACCTTATTAATGAAGCAACTCTTTCGAAAATGAAAGACGGTGCGTTCTTCATCAATACCTCCAGAGGTCCCCTGGTTAATGAGGGAGATCTGGCCAAGGCCCTTGAATCCGGAAAATTGGCCGGTGCAGCAGTGGACGTGGTTTCCGTTGAACCCATTCGTGCCGACAACCCGCTTTTAAAAGCGCCGAATATCTTTATTACTCCTCACTTTGCCTGGGCTCCCAAGGATGCACGCATAAGGCTTATGACCATTGCGGAGAACAATGTTAAGGCTTATCTTGCAGGCAGCCCCGTAAATGTTGTAAACCGGTAAGCGGATTTGATTGCCCGGGGCTTCTGTATAAAATGAAATTGCGACGGGCGATAATTTCATAAATGAGTTCTTGTTAACAAGCGGGCGGAGAGGCGCTTACTCTGCCCGCTTTTAGTCTTTTTGTATAACAACAGAGATTCTGTGATCCGTCTGCGAGCTGTACTTGGGCTAAGTGGGCGAGATTCTTTTCAACTAAAGCAACTGGCTTTTGAGTATAAGATATAAGCCTGAATGGATCTAAAACATACAAAAAAATATGAAATGTTTCACTTTAAATATTGCATAATTACAAATTGCATTGCCTGCTAAAACGTATATAATAGATGTTATAGCCAAAATTAAATAGGATAAAGCATAGGGGCTTTTCAAAAATCACTGTGGGACCAGTATTTTGCTGGACCGTTTATGATTTTTGGAAAGCTTTTTTGAATATACTTTTATGATATACGGCGTGAGTAACCGAATCCTTGAAAAAAACGTATCAGGGGGTGAGATTGGAATGGGCCAGGGAAAATTCATTCTCATCGGAGATGACAAAAAAATTCTCGCAGGAGTAAAAAATACACTCGTTGCAGACGGTTACCTTTATATTGGCTATACCAATCAAACCCAGAGTGTTCTGAGAACCGTAAGAAAGACCCTTCCCGATCTCGTTGTTCTGGAGGTTCAGGATAGGTTTTACGAGCAAAAGGAAATACTTGAGGTCATTGACGATGAGCTTTTAGCACCTTGTGTTCTTGTACTTAAAATGCGCAGTGACGAAGTGCTGCAGTTTGTACGCCAGTCAAAAATTATGACCTATATTATGAAGCCTCTTTACGACGAGGTGCTGCTCCAGATTGCCGATTTGTCCATTAGTCATTTTAACCGGGTTGTGGAGTATGAGCATAAGCTGAAAAAAATTAACGAGAACCTTGCCGCAAGAAAAGTGATTGAAAAGGCTAAATGGCTCATTGTTGAAAAGCGGGGCATGTCGGAAAACGAGGCTTATGACTTCATACGGAAAAAGAGCAGGGATAACCGGCTTCCTATGAAAGAGGTTGCGCAGGCCATTCTTCTGGCAGAAAGCTGAAAAGCAAAAAATGCAGGATTGGATAAACAAACATGCAAAATGACCTAAAGATGTTTTTAAGAAATCTGTAGTGTCGTGTGTGAAATCTTTTATACAAAAGACCTGCGAGGGAAGGCTTTATCTTTGTATAAATTGCAAAGTTGACAAAGTGCAAGTTGGCTGGTATCATTATAGCATAATCAAAAATTGAAACAGCAAATTCCATGATTGAATGAAACTGTTTGGGCTCAGACGCCGGAATCCGACTTAAAAAGGATTTTGGCGTTTTTTTGTTATTCAGAAGCAGTAGTAAATTTTGTTTTGCAAAGAAGAATGGGTTTTAGAAAAGAATAGGAGGCAAGTAATATGAGACAGGTTGCTATTTATGGAAAAGGCGGAATAGGAAAATCCACCACCACACAGAATCTTACGGCAGGCCTTGGTGAAATGGGAAAGCATATCATGATCGTTGGATGTGATCCCAAAGCCGACTCCACTCGACTTGTACTGGGCGGACTTGCGCAGAAGAGCGTACTGGATACGCTGAGAGAAGAGGGAGAAGAGGTTGAGCTGGACAGCATTTTGAAGGAAGGCGCCTTCGGCATTCGCTGTGTGGAATCCGGCGGACCGGAGCCCGGCGTGGGATGTGCCGGAAGAGGTATCATCACCTCCATTAACATGCTTGAACAATTAGGCGCATATACGGAAGATTTGGACTATGTTTTCTACGACGTTCTGGGTGACGTTGTCTGTGGAGGCTTCGCC
>JAFADM010000030.1 GCA_023424865.1 Bacillota bacterium
CAAGACATGTCCTGGCTCTGTACCTGTCAAAGAACGGCCTTAACTATGACCACCACTACCTTTTGCAGGATGCTCAATATAAGGCCAAATTTGTTGGACTGGATAAAAACGGTATTTATGGTTATCCGAAAACATGGATTCACGACGGATACCTTTACATCACCGTCTCCATATGCAAGGAAAGCATCATTGCCATGCGTGTTTTACTGGATGATTTGAGAATTTGACGGTCTTTTTATCCAAAAGCAACCACCGATGTCCCATCATAGTCAAAGCTTTCTCCCTGGACATTGGTAATGCGGGTATTCTGAAAGAAAATCTCCGAGGTGTTCCGAAGGAAAAACCCCTTACCTGCCATGGGTTCAATGCCCTTCATCATGGCGGGGAGCTGAGGCTCGGCACCATCAGCCATGGAAACACTGACGTTGGAAAAGGAAATATCCCTGACGGGCATTTCAGGAAGACCGTAGATAAAGCCGGCACAGCTTCTTACCTGCCTGGCGATAATATTGCTGAAATGAACACCCTTGATTAAAGGGGTGAAGGAATCCACAGGGTGAGGGTTTTTGTCCCATACATAAAAGCTCTTACCCTTGGATCCGCCCCAGTAAAAAAGACACATGACAAAGGGACAAAGTACATTGTTCATAACCACATTGCTGATTAAGATATTCTCAATGACGCCACCCCTGCCCCGGCGGGTTTTCATTCGGATACCCCGGTCCGTGTCGTTCATGACGCAATTGGTAATGGTTACATTTCTTACGTCCCCGCTCATTTCACTGCCAATAACCACACCGCCGTGCCCGTGGATCATGGTGCAGTTGGTGATGGTAATGTTCTCGCAGGGGGCCTTTTCCACACAGTCCTCCGTGCCCGACTTGATGGTAATGCAGTCATCACCCACATCTATGGTACAATTGGAGATATGTACATTCCGGCAGGCATCGGGGTTTATGCCGTCGGTATTGGGAGAGTTCCAGGGGTTTTTGATGGTTACATGATTGATATTAATATTCCGGCATAATACGGGGCTTATGGTCCAGGCCGGTGAATTTATGAGGGTAACGCCTTCTATTATAATATCGGAGCAGTTATCAAGCCCCACAAACCGGGGCCTTGGGCAGGGGAGATCGTATCGCTGCTCCCACCAGTAAGCCCCCTGTCCGTCCAGGGTTCCCCGGCCTGTAATGGCAATATTGGTAAGTCCCTTGCCATAAATGAGGGGGCAGAAAGTCCTTTGCTCGGTACCCTCATACCTTGTCATAATCTGTGGATACAGCTCTTTATCATTGATAAACCGAACAACCGCCCCTGCCTCCACATGCAAGGTAATATGGCTTTTTAAGCAAATCGGGCCTGTAAAGTAGCATCCTGCCGGAATATGTACGGTGCCGCCCCCCATACCCTCGGCGGCCCTAATTGCCTCAGCAATAGCGTCCGTACACAGTGCTGCGCCATCCTTTACAGCTCCGAAGCATGTAATATCAAAAGTTGCCATTTTGTATTCCCCCTAATCCTAATACGCGTAATATACCATATATTTTATTTATTTACAAATGTTAATTTAAATGTAATAAATATATTTTTTGTTTAAAGAATAAGGAGATGCTGCCATGATTACGATTCAAAACGGTGTTTATCCAACAATGCTGACGCCATTTAAGGACAATGGAGCCATCGATTATGAAAGTGTGGAACGGCTTATCGATTTTTACGATAAAAATGGCACAGAAGGTATTTTTGCCGTATGCCAGTCCAGCGAAATGTTCTTTCTGACCATCGATGAACGGGTGGCCCTCAGTCGTTTCATTGTGGATAAGGCTCCCGGCCACATGACCGTTATTGCCTCCGGGCACACGGCGGATAGTGTTTCTCTCCAAATAGAGGAGGCAAAGAAAATTGCTGCCCAGGGGATATTCTCATACGTTTTTATAAGCAACAGGCTCGATCCTCATAACGAGGGTGACGACGTATTTAAAAGGAATACGGAGATGCTGCTCAACAGTATTCCGGAAATGACTTTCGGCATCTATGAATGCCCTTACCCCACCAAGCGGCTTCTCTCCCCTTCCCTTTTAAAATGGTGTGCCCAAACAGGAAAATTTCTGTTTCTCAAGGATACCTCCTGCGACACCGGAATAATTGCCGAAAAGCTTAAAGCGGTAGAGGGCACCGGTCTCAAGATATTCAATGCCAACAGCAGCACTCTTCTGGAAACTCTGCGCCTGGGGGCAAGCGGCTTTAGTGGTGTTATGGGAAACTTTCATCCCGACTTATACGTATGGCTTTGCCGGAATTACCGCAAAGAACCGGAAAAGGCCCAGCTTCTAAGTGATTTTCTTGGTACCGTATCGGCAATAGAAGCCCGCATGTATCCTACCTGCGGCAAATACCACCTTAAAGAAAAGGGCATTTTCGAAAACCTTCTGTCCCGGGTACAGGAAGGCCAGGAGCTCCCTTATTCCTTCCGTAAGGAAATGGAGGCGCTTGAGAGGCTTGTACAGTTTATGAAAAAGAATGTTTTTCACAAATAAACAGACCCTGTTGAGAGCAAGGCTGCTCCTTAATTGAGCAGCCTTGCTCTCAACAGGGCAGCAAAGCTATTCTTTAACAGCACCCAGAATAACACCTTTGACAAAATACTTTTGCAGGAACGGATACACTGCCAGAATAGGCGCAGAAGCGACTACCGTGATCGCCGCCCGTATAGATACCGGCGTTACGGTACTGGTCATCTCGGTCTGGGTAAACGCGGATTGTGCGGCCTTTCCCGTTTGCGAGGCAGAGGATAGCAGCTTCATCATTTCATACTGCAGGGTAGTCAATTTTTCATCGCCGGAGGCATAAAGAAAGGTGTCAAACCAGGAGTTCCATGCCCCAACAGCGCACCATAGCGCAACGGTGGCAAGCACAGGCTTGCAGCACGGCATAATAATTTGGGTAAAAATGCGGAAATAGCCCGCACCTTCAACGCGAGCCGCCTCTGTCAGGCTTTCCGGCAAGCCCTGCATAAAGGATCGAATAACAATAACATTAAAAACACTCACAATTCCGGGCAGGATATACACCCAGAAATTGTTTATAAGCTTTAAGTCTCTGATAAGAAAATAGTTGGGAATAAGCCCTGCCGATATGTACATTGTCACAAGAAAAAATCTTGTGGCGAATTTTCTCAAAATAAATTCCGGCCGTGACAGAACAAAGGCGATCATAGCCCCGACAAAAACGCCCAGTGCCGTGGATAGGGCTGTACGAAGCACGGAATTCACTGCTGCCGTGGCCATTAATGAATTTTTAAAAACCATTTCATAACTGAATAGTGAAAAGATGCGCGGCCAAAAGGTTATCCCTCCCCGAAGCGAATCCTGGGCGTCGTTAAAGGACACGGCGATGGTATTCCAAAAAGGGTACACCATGACGATAATAATAAGCAGCATATAAATGGTATTGAGGGTATGGAATAAAATGGATTCCCGACTGATATACCGAGTGCTTTTTCCTGCAGACTTGTTTTTCTCATTCATACTGGCATCATCCCCCTCTAGAATAGATTATCCTCACCGAGCCTTTTGGCCATAACGCTTGTCGCCGCCACAAGAAGGATTGAAACAACGGATTTAAACATACCCGCAGCCGTTGCCAAAGAGTAGTTGCCTACACCGATACCGTATTTCAGCACAAAAATATCTATGGTTTGAGAAACGTCCTGCACAAGGCCTCCGCCAAGCAAATATTGTACCTCGAAGCCCGCATTAAGAATCCAGCCTAATTTCATAATCATAATAACGACGATGGTAGGACGAATACCCGTCAGCGTAATATGCCACATTTTACGGTAGCGGTTGGCCCCGTCAATTTCAGCCGCTTCATACAGTGCGGAATCAATGCCGGCAATGGCGGCAATATAGATAATCGAATCCCAGCCCATTTCCTTCCAAACATTGGAAAAGGCGACCACTATCCAAAAAAGATTTATCTGTCCAAGCCATAAAACCGGCTTATCAATAATGCCCAGCGCCATTAACACATTGTTTAAGGCTCCATCGGAGGATGAGAGTATATTGGAAATCAGGGAGCAAACGATAACCCAGCTTAAAAAGTGAGGAAGATACGAAATCGTCTGGGTTATCCTTTTAAACCTTCTGGATCTTATTTCATTAAGCAAAAGCGCAAAAGTGACTGCAAAAAAGAATCCGGTTATCAGGTTCAAGGAAGACATGGCAATTGTGTTAACCAGGGTTCGCCAGAATTCCGGGCTTTCAAAGAGAAAGGCAAATTGGTCCAGTCCGACAAACTTAGATCCCCAATACCCCTTGGCAGGCCTGAAATTTTGAAAAGCCATAATCCAGCCTGACAGCGGATAGTAGCTGAAAATAAAGGTGTAAATCATCCAGGGAATCATCATGAAGAATAAAGCCTTCTGTGCCCCCAGCCTTTTTAAAAAGGATTTCTTATTTATGTCATGTACCATTTTTTCACTCCTCACCGCAAGTTGAACACCCTAAAGAATAACAGGCCCCCGCGCTTCTTGATAATCACGAAATGCAGGGGCCCATGCCATCTTTAAATAGAAACGCTCTTATGCCTGTTACTTATTTACTTGTTCACCTTTACTTGAAGCTGACGGTTCACTTCGTCAAGATAAGGCTGAACTCCGGCAGCCTTCCAATCTGCCAGAAAGGCGTCCCATTTGGCATTGTACTCGCTTGGATTGCAGAGTATAAGCTGTGGGTAATGCTTCATTCCAAGATCCTCCAGCTTGGCCTTTGCAATGGCCGCCGGACTGGCGTCTTCAATGACAAACCCCCATACCGGATAATAATCAGGGTGCTTATAAGGGGGATTCAGCAGCTCGGCCTGATATTCTATACCATAGGCTTTAAGGAAATTCTGATCGTATTCGGACAGCTCCGAAAAGTACTGTGCCGTGGAATCGGCAGGTGTACAGGGCGCTCCGTCCTCGTAAAGGCCCTGGCGTTTCGGGGAGTAATTGAGAAGCGTCGCCGCTGTCTTGTCGCGGTTGAGAGCGACATCCTTTGCAATAGCAAGGCGCTCTGGGGTAAGGTATTTGTCCCCGTCAGCGGTAACAATATTATCAACGCCTTCAACACCCCAGTTCAGGTAATCCTGCACCTCCCTCTGGATTAGCCAGTCGTAGAACGCAAGCACTCTTTCGGGATCCTTGCAGCTGACTGTAATGCCAACCCCGCCGGTTCCGTTTACAATCCCGCTCTTAGCATCCAGATAGACAGATTCCACACCCGGATCCGCAATGGGCACGGAGACATAGGTATTCTCAAAATTACCGTCCGCATAAATCAGGTTCTCGGCATTGGCAAAATTCCATCGCTGATCGAACATACCCAAAACTGCGCCGGTGGACAGGCGGGCAATATACTGATCATAGGATTGAGTGAGGGTTTCGGCTTCTATAACACCCTTATGGTACATTTCATTAAGCTTTTTGTAATAAGTTTTGGCACTGTCGGAAATTTGGTAATAGGATGCGACATTGGTTGAATAATCGACAAAAACATCCCCCTGATTGCTGTTGCCCATAAGATGCATGGCCGGGTTGCGCAGGCAGAAGGAACGCCAGCCCTCAGTGAGAATCTCAAATCCGATTGTCTTTACCCCATTAATTTCAGGATGCTTCTTTTGGTAATCCTCGATAAGCTGGAAGTACTCGTCAATGGTTTTTGGAATAGGATATCCGGCTTCAGCCAGAACATCCTTCTGTATCCAAAAACCGGCGCCTCCGTTTTGGAATATGGGGGAATTGTTCTGTTCAACGCTGTATATCTCAAGATAATAGAGGTGCCCGTCTCCATAGGCCGTTTTCATGTTTTCCATATGCTTTTCGTATTGCTGCATCAGGTTTGGATAATTGGGAAGGGAATTCTCAAGGGGTATTAGCGCTCCGCCTTCCACATACCTTGAGCTGCCGCCCATGATGATATCGGGATAATCGCCGCCTGCCAGCATAACGCCAATTTTTTGCTCCAGATCGCCCACAAGAAACTCAAATTCCATGGTGACGCCTGTCAGCTCTGTAACTTTTTTTAATGTGGGATTGTCCTTAGCCGGTGCTTGACCCGGATCCCGGACAAATATTGTAAAGGTTACAGGTTTGTCCGCATCGGCCATCGGTATAAGACCGGTCTCAGGATCGGTCGCAAGCACCGAGGAATCCGGCGTGTTCCCTGTGGCTTCCGCACTGTTAGACGGCGTCGAAACAGGCGTATTAACAGGAGTTTCACTGCTTGATGAGCATGCGCCCAAAGTGAGTGTCATTGATAGCAAAACGGCCATGGTTAAAGATTTTTTCATTGCTTACATCCTTTCTTTTTGAATTATTTATCCCTGTCTAAACTTCCAAGGTAGCACAAAAAATACGGTAGTAACCGTACAGAGAGCATACAAAGAGAAACACCTTTACACGTAAATCAGCAATTTGCATAAAAAAGCAAAAATCTGTATACAAGGCATAAAACTATAGTTTTAAATATGAAATTCTGTTTTTTGAAAATCCTTGAACAATTCAGTCTTTGTTTATAATCAGTACAATAACCCTGAGAATCTATGGATTTATAATTTTGAACATCCCTGCTTATACTTCTTCAACCCTTTATACAACAGAACGAAGAAGGTTCGCAGCCGGGGTATTATCTCACTGCAGCCCCAAATTAACCTTAATTGAGGGACTATGGAAACAGTTTTTTAAAGAAAAGCTATCAGTTATTTTTATGAAATCTTTTTTGAGACTATATGAGCAACTCTGTCTGATTACATAAGAAGCTGGCCAGAAGCTGTTGTTCGGCGGCTATGCTGTGAAATGTACTTGCATTGAAATAAGTTCAGTTTTATTTAGCTTTAAATCGAAAACCGGTAAGCGCAGAAATCCAGCTGCATGCTTATATATAGGATGCTTTAATCCCTCCCTTAATAATCTCGTTTACTTTTAACAGTATATACTTGATCAAAAATATGCACAATGATGTATCCTCATTGATAAATGACCTTTTTTCATACGATTCCTGCGCTCAATCAAAAGACTCTTATACCCAAGAAAGCAATTCCTGCAAAAGCAAGCATGCTTCTAAAAGCATTCTGCGATCTTCTCTATTAAAAAAATGTAATCCTACAATGCTGAGCTTTACAGAAACCTTGACATTATTTCTATCAATCGGGATTATTGTGGAGCAGGCAATATAACTGGCGACTAAAGGGCGGAACTACTTTTTCAATTTAGCATATGAAAAAAGGTCACTTATTAATGAGAAAACATCATTGTCTGTTTGCAGTAAATAACCTAAACTAATTGTAGTTCATACTGGTTTTATTCTGCATCCGATGCTATTTCAGCGTATAAGTTAGAAGTGTTACCTATTGCAGCACAAAAGAGCTTTCCGTTCTTTTCTTTGCTAACCAATAGCCAACCTTATTCATAATGTGGGTATATTAAAAAATTATTCACATATTACAGGGGGTAACTTATGATTAGTATAAGGTATATTGGATGTTATATTTCACACTCACATAATTTTATCTTTGACATACCTGAAGGGCACAATTGCTGGCTTCTCATCTTAACGCATACACCAGCGATATTTTATGTCAAAAATGAATATATTGAATTTCCTACGAATTGTGCGGTACTTTATAGGCCTAACCAGCAAATTTATTACCGTGCAAGCGAAGATAAATATATAAACGATTGGATTCGTTTTGATACGGATGAAGCCTATATCACAGCAACGACGCTGCCTTGCGGCATACCGTTTGTTGTAGGTGATTTAGCCTATTGCCATAATTTATTTCAATTGCTGACTACAGAGCATGCTCTGAACAACTGTTATAAGAACATAACTATTGATAATCTCTTAAGAGTGCTTATGCATAAGCTGCTGGAATCCCAACGCTACCACTATGTATCCCCTCTTCAAAAAAAACTGAATGAATTGAAAATGGATATTTACTTTAACCCGAACCGGAATTGGTCTGTGGCCCAAATGGCAAAAAGGCTTAATATTAGTGCCGGTTATCTTGAGGATATCTATAAAAATACCTTTGGTACCAATTGTATGGATGAAGTCATTAAATGCCGAATTAATCTGGCTAAAAAATACTTGTTGTATGAGCATTATACGATAGCTGAAATTGCTTCATTATGCGGATACCGAAGCACTGAACATTTCTACCGTCAGTTTAAAAAGCAGACCGGCTTTACACCCAATTTTTTCAGGACACATCCCCGTCAGGCGCTCCAAACCAAAATAGACACAGTATGTAATTGTACCATCTCAAGCAATGATTAACAGATTACGCAGCCTGTTATATTACCTTAATCATAAATGGAGGAAGCTTAATTAAAATGAATAAACAGCAATATTGCATGGCTATCGGCCGACAATATAAACGGCATATGCCGTAATTCCATGACTTTTTAGATAGGCCCTCTCTTTAGTTAAAATAGAATAAAAGTTATGTCCCATGCAGGGCAAACCAAAAAAACACCCCTGACGGAATGTTTCATTCGTCAGGGGTGTTTTCAATCACAAGCTTTCATTAAAAGGGCATCCATAATGCTTGCTGGATGGCAAGCTCTTAAAGCTTAGACCTTGAAAAGAAGATCGCCGTAGGTAGGCAGAGGCCACAGGCTTTCTTCTACAATGCCTTCCAGCTCGTCAGCATCACTGCGTACAGCGTTGATGGCGGGGATAATAACATCCCTGAAGGATACCGCATGAGCAAGAGCGTCGGCAGCTTCGGTTTCAACCTTCTCAAGAGCTGCAGAAAGTGCTGCAATATTAGCGCTCAGTGAAGAGGTAAGAGCTACCAGCTTCTCCAGGCTTGCCTTTACAGAAGAAGAATCAACGCCGGCTGCATTCAAAGAAGCTACCGTATCGGCAATTTTCTTGGTGTAAGCAAGGCTGGCGGGAAGGATAAGCTTGTTGGCAATGTCAATGGTGGTGAGCGCTTCAATGTTGATGGTCTTGACATAACCTTCAAGAGAAATTTCATAACGGGAATGGAGCTCGGTAGAGTTAAGAACACTGTGCTTTTCAAATACAGCAACATTCTTTTCCTTAACGAGTACAGGGATGGCGTCAACTGTGGTCTTAAGATTGGGAAGACCGCGCTTCTCAGCCTCAACAACCCATTCCTCAGCATAGTTATTGCCATTGAATATGATTCTCTTGTGCTTTGTAAGAATTTCCTTAATCAAAGCGCTGACTTCAGCCTTGAAATCGGTAGCCTTATCGAGTCTGTCGGCAATTTGGGACAGGGTTTCGGCTACGATGGTATTGAGAATGAAGTTAGGTGTTGCAATAGACTGAGAGGAACCTACCGAACGGAATTCAAACTTATTGCCGGTGAAGGCGAAAGGAGAAGTTCTGTTTCTGTCCGTAGTATCCTTGGGAAGCACGGGAAGGGTTGAAACACCAATTTCCAGAGTGGTAGAAATGTTGTTGTTTGAGGCAACACCGGATACAATCTGTTCTACCACATCGTTAAGCTCTTCGCCGAGGAAGATGGACAGGATAGCGGGAGGTGCTTCATTAGCGCCCAGACGATGATCATTGCCTGCGGTTGCTACAGAGAAGCGCAGAAGATCGCTGTAATCGTCAACAGCCTTAATAACAGCAGTTAGGAACACAAGGAACTGAGCGTTGTCCAGAGGAGTTTTGCCGGGTTCAAGAAGGTTCTTGCCGGTGTTGGTGCCCATGGACCAGTTGTTGTGCTTACCGGAACCGTTTACGCCTGCAAAAGGCTTCTCATGAAGGAGGCAAGCAAGACCATGCTTGTCTGCCAGCTTTCTCATAACTTCCATGGTCAGCTGGTTGTGATCGGTTGCGATGTTGGTGGTGGTGAAGATGGGAGCCAGCTCGTGCTGTGCGGGAGCCACTTCATTATGTTTTGTTTTAGCGGTTACGCCCAGCTTCCAGAGGGTTTCATCAAGATCATGCATGAAATTGGAAACTCTCTCCTTCAGAATACCGAAGTAGTGATCTTCCAGCTCCTGGCCCTTGGGGGGCTTAGCTCCGAAAAGGGTTCTGCCGGTAAATATAAGGTCTTTTCTTTTTAAGTAATATTCCTTATCAATAAGGAAATACTCCTGCTCAGGGCCCATGGTGGTAAGTACGCGGGTGCTGTCGTCATCACCAAAAAGCTTAAGTACGCGGACAGCCTGCTTGGAAAGGGCTTCCATGGAGCGCAGAAGGGGTGTTTTAAGGTCAAGTGCTTCGCCTGTGTAAGAACAGAAGGCAGTAGGGATATAAAGTGTCTTCTCTTTTACGAAAGCAGGTGAGGTGCAATCCCATGCGGTGTAGCCTCTGGCCTCGAAGGTAGCGCGAAGTCCGCCTGAAGGGAAAGAAGAAGCATCCGGTTCACCTTTAATAAGTTCCTTGCCGGAGAATTCCATGATGGCCTTGCCGTCGCTGGTAGGGGAGATAAAGGAATCATGCTTTTCAGCGGTAATTCCGGTCAGCGGCTGAAACCAGTGAGTAAAGTGGGTAGCACCTTTTTCTACTGCCCAAT
This sequence comes from Bacillota bacterium, assembly GCA_023424865.1. The sequence continues at coordinate 10,546 of JAFADM010000030.1, forward strand.
CCTTTAAAACGCTGGCTACAACCTCCGCTACTGCGGGGTCCAGCGGCAATCCCTCATGGAGAGTCTTCTTAAGCTGCTTGAAGGTTGCTTTAGGAAGGCGCTCCTGCATCACGGTCTCATTAAATACATCTGCTCCAAATAATTCTGCGACACTTTTAACACTACTATGTCCCATAACCCGAATCTCCTTTCAGAATACTAAAAAAAGGCGTTCAAAAAAACCTTGAAACGCCTTTGTTTCATTTGATATTATAATCACTTCTTATGATTATAACAGTTGATGCAAGTTGCGTCAAATAATATTTCATTTTTTAGATGTAAAAATGGCATCAAGATTTCCTGTTTTTTTTGATGTACAAGACTCAATAATTTGCCCAAAGAGCAGGTCGACAGGCTCTATTGGGCAAATCCCGATACCGTATCGTATTACAGGGAAAGATCCATCCATATTTTACCGGATTTTCTCTTTTTGAAGTCTTCAAAAAGCATCTTTCTCCTTTTTGCAACTTTCCTTTTCAACGCTGCAAAATAGTATTGACAAAGCGGATTTGCTGGTGTAACCTAATTACAAAATGCAAGAACGCACGGCGAAATCATTCATAGCCGCAGCGTTACAGAAAATGCATACTGTTTCGACACAAAGATGTGTGAACGAATTTTCAGGATTCGTTTTGCACATCTTTATTTTTATTTAAGGAGGCTATAAAATGTTTTCATCTGTTGACACGCTTTGGACTCTGGTCGCAGCCGCACTTGTTTTCTTCATGCAGGCAGGCTTTGCGATGGTAGAGACCGGTTTTACAAGAGCCAAAAATGCCGGCAATATTATCATGAAAAATCTCATGGATTTTGCATTGGGTTCTCTCGTATTCTGGTTTGTAGGCTTTGGGATCATGTTTGGTTCCGGAAACGGTTTCTTTGGTGCCTTTGACTTTTTTGTTCAAGGGGACTACAGTTCAAGTATTCCCACTCCTGTGTTCCTCATCTTCCAGACTGTGTTCTGCGCAACCGCAGCCACAATCGTCTCCGGTGCAATGGCAGAACGTACAAAATTTATTTCCTACTGTATCTACAGCGTGGTCATAAGCCTTATCATCTATCCTATATCCGGCCACTGGGTATGGGGTGGCGGCTGGCTTTCCGAGCTGGGCTTCCATGACTTTGCCGGTTCTACCGTGGTACATATGGTCGGCGGTATTTCTGCTCTTATCGGTGCGGCATTCCTTGGGCCTCGTATTGGAAAATACGGCAAGGACGGCAAACCAAAAGCCATTCCCGGCCACAGCTTAACGCTCGGCGCTTTGGGCGTATTTATTCTCTGGTTCGGCTGGTTTGGCTTTAACGGTGGTTCTACTGTTTCCGCTACCGGCGACGATACGCTTCTTTCTATGGGAAGCATTTTCATGACCACCAATCTGGCTGCTGCTGCCGGCGCAACCGGTACTATGATTATCACCTGGATCCGTTATAAGAAGCCTGATATTTCTATGACCCTTAATGGCTCTCTTGGTGGTTTGGTAGCCATTACCGCAGGTACTGATGCCGTATCCCCCGGCGGTGCGGTAATAATCGGTCTTATCGCTTCCTTCCTTATTGTTTTTGGTATTGAATTCCTTGACAAAGTAGTTAAAGTCGATGATCCTGTTGGCGCTATTGGTGTGCATGGTATCTGCGGTGCTGCCGGTACTATCATGGTCGGACTTTTTGCAATTGAAGGAGGTCTCTTTTATGGCGGCGGCTTCGGGCTTCTGGGTGTTCAGCTTTTAGGTGTTCTGTCTGTAGCAGCTTGGGTTACTGTCACAATGACACTTGTTTTCTTTATACTTAAAAAGACCGTTGGGCTTCGCGTTCCTGCTGAGGAAGAAATTGAAGGTCTCGACATTCACGAGCATGGTCTTGTAAGCAGCTATGCCGACTTTATGCCTGCTCTTCCCAGCATTGACACCTCCGATGCACCGGTTGCGGTTAAGGGTGGAGTAAGCGTTGATGAAGCTGTTCCCGTGGAACTTAAGTCTCCCAAGACTTCAGCTTCCGATGTTAAAATGACCAAGCTTGAAATCCTTACAAATCCGGATAAATTCGATGCTCTTAAAAATGCCATGAACGCTATAGGTATTACTGGCATGACCGTAACTAATGTTCATGGCTGCGGTATGCAAAAGGGCCACAAGGAGTTCTACAGAGGTGTTGAGGTTGAGGTTAACCTTCTTCCCAAGGTCAGTGTAGAAATTGTAGTGTGCAAGGTCCCTGTTCGTAAGGTTATCGATACAGCCAAAAAGGTTCTTTATACCGGTAAGATTGGCGATGGTAAAATCTTTGTTTATGACGTTGAAAACGTTGTAAAGGTTCGTACCGGCGAAGAGGGTTACGACGCTCTTCAGGACGAATAGTATAAACAGGAAGCATACACTGTAGCATTAATATATAACATAAAATGCAGCATTAAACATGACGAAGCTCCGGGATATTACCTTCCGGAGCTTCTTTTATGCTTAAAACTTCAAATGCCCATGAAAAAACCGGGGATGCTTTCCCCCGGACTTTCCAATTAAGCATGTCATTAAGGTTCTTACTGAAGCTTGGCTTTATCAAGCTCTTCTTTTAGAATAGAGCGAACCTGCCCCGGATCTCCTTTACCTTTTAAAAGGGCCATAACCTTACCCATTACAAAGCCAAAGGCCTTTTCCTTACCTGCAGCGTAATCCGCCACCGCCTGGGGATTATTAGTAAGAACACCCTTTACGGCCTCCAATACCAGTCCTTCATCCCGCTGAACCTTCAAACCCTGCTTTTCAATAATGGTTTCCGGTTCCTCACCTGTTTCAAGCACCTGATCGATTACCTTTTTTGCAGAGGCCTGGGTGATTTCACCCTTTTCAAGATAGGAGAGGGTTTTACCAAGGGTCTGTCCGTTTAAGGCTCCATCTAAAACAGCATCCTCACCTTTATCATTAATGCGGCGCATTAAATCCGTCATTATCCAATTGCTGGTAGTCTTTGGATTTTCGCTAATCTGAGCGGCCTGTTCAAACAAATCGGAAATGCGTTTGCTCGCCGTTATAAGCGCAGCATCGTATTTTGGGATGCCCAACTGAGCGATATACCGCTCCTTCCGGCTTGCAGGAAGCTCCGGAAGCGCGTTTCGTACATCTTCAATCCAAGCCTCTTCCAGTACCACCGGAACAAGATCGGGCTCCGGAAAATAGCGATAGTCCATGGCTTCTTCCTTGGAACGCATGGAGTAGCTCTCACTCTTGCTGTCGTCCCAACGCCGGGTTTCCTGAGTAATGGAACCGCCCTTGTCAAGAATAGCCGACTGACGCCGAACTTCCGATTCACCGGCCCTTTGAACGGCTCTGAGTGAATTGATGTTTTTCATTTCCGTCCGGGTACCGAGTTTCTCCTGGCCCCGGGGACGGAGAGATAGGTTCACATCGGCACGAATGGAGCCCTCCTGCATGCGGCAGTCGGAAACCTCCGTATATTCCAGTATGGCCTTCATTGTTTCAAGCAATAGGCGGGCTTCCTCCGGCGAGCGGACATCGGGGCGGGTAACAATTTCAATAAGGGGCACGCCGCACCGGTTATAGTCAATTAAGGTGCCCTGAGCATAGGGGTCATGAATGAGCTTGCCCGCATCCTCTTCCAGGTGGATGCGCTCTATGCCGATACGCCGGGTTTCCTCCCCCACTTCAATATCCACATAACCATCATAGCAAAGGGGCAGATCGTATTGGGATATCTGATAGGCCTTGGGCAAATCCGGATAGAAATAATTCTTTCTGTCCAATTTGCTGAAGGCAGATATCTTGCAGTTCATGGCAAGGCCTGCCCGAACCGCATATAGCACCGCGGTTTCATTGAGCACGGGAAGGGTTCCGGGCATGCCCAGACAAATGGGACAGGTGTGGGTATTGGGCTCTGCTCCGAACTCGTTTTCGCAGCCGCAGAAAATTTTAGTCTTTGTTTTCAATTCGGAATGTATCTCAAGTCCGATGACTACTTCATAATCCATCCTCAATCGCCATACCTTTCATAAATCAAAAGCTCGGGGGCATCGAACCCCCTCCCTTTTAGCCGGATTTGCTTCGCAAACGGCTTAACTATCAAAGCCCGGGGACAAGGCGCCCCGTTCTTTTTTCAATGGCCCGTCCGACTTTCAGGAGGAGCTTTTCGGAAAAAGGCTTACCGATAAGCTGTATACCGATGGGCAAACCGTCGGGAGAAAGCCCGCAGGGTACAACGAGTGCGGGAAGACCGGCCAGATTGATGCTGACGGTGTGGATATCGCTCAGGTACATTTTTAACGGATCCTCCATCTTTTCTCCAATGGGGAAGGCCGTGGTGGGATATACCGGTGAAGCAATAAGATCCACCTCATCAAAAGCCCGGTTAAAATCGTCCGCGATCATGCGCCTTACCTTCAGTGCTTTATTATAAAGCGCATCGTGGTAGCCTGAGCTTAACGCATGGGTGCCAAGGAGAATACGGCGCTTAACCTCTCTGCCGAAGCCTTCGCCCCGGGAGAGCCGGTAGAGTTCCGAAAGATTAGTGGCCTTTTCGCTGCGGTAGCCGTACTTAATGCCGTCATACCGGGCCAGATTGGCACTGGCCTCCGAGGACGAGATCAGGTAATAGGCAGGTACGGCATGGGCCGTTGCAGGAAGGGAGATATCACGGGATTGGGAGCCTTCAAGCTCCAGATCCGACAAGGCTTTTAAAATGCCGTTTTTAACCGAAGCATCCAGCCCTTCGTCAAAATACTGCCTGGGAATACCGATATTAAGACCCTTAACGCCATCCTCCAGTCCCTCCAGATAGTTCTCGGGCGCTCTGTCCACGGAGGTGGAATCCAGGGGGTCTCTGCCGGAAATGGCGTTCATAACAAGAGCGCAGTCGGCTACGTCCTTGGTAAGAGGTCCTATCTGATCCAAAGAGGATGCGAAGGCCACAAGACCATAACGGGACACCGCACCGTAGGTGGGCTTTAATCCCACAACACCGCAAAAGGATGCCGGCTGTCTGACGGAGCCTCCCGTATCCGATCCCAGGGTGAAGGCGGCCAGATCCGCCGAAACTGCCGCAGCGGAACCACCGCTTGATCCACCGGGGACATAGCCCTTATTCCAGGGATTTTTAACAACGCCGAAGGCAGAGTTTTCATTGGAGCTGCCCATGGCGAATTCATCCATATTTAGCTTGCCAAGAAGAACAGCACCTCGCTCCGATAGGTTTTTTACAACTGTTGCGGAATAAGGAGGAACAAAATTCCCCAGCATTTTTGAAGCACAGGTAGTTTTTACACCTTCTGTGCACATATTATCCTTAATACCCATGGGGATACCCAGGAAAGGGCCTTCTTCACCGCGATCAAGGCGGCTCTGAGCTTCACGGGCCATTTTGAGCGCTTCTTCTTCACTCACTGTAAGGTAGCAATTGAGCTCCTCATGCTCCTTGATGCGATCAAGATAAGCCTTCGTCAGCTCCTCTGAGCCGATCTTTCTCTGTCGCAGCAGGTCACCTGTCTCTTTTATCGTTAAACTGCAAATACTCATATTGATTCCACCACACTTGGTACAAGATAGCATCCATCATCGGATACAGGCGCACATTTCAGCAATTCATCCCTGCGATCTTCATTTACAGGAAGGTCTTCCCTTAAAACATTTCTAAGCGGGAGAACATGCTCCATGGGCTTTACATCTCCTGTATCGATAAGCGCTAGCTGCTCCATATAGCCCATAATCATATCCAAATCCTTGGCAAAGGCCTCCCTGTCCTTTTCATCAATGGCAAGTGCCGCCAAATCCGCAATTCTGACCAGGGTTTCACCACTTGTCGCCATTTTGCATCCTTCCTTTCAAAAGCACAAGGGGCAGTTCATTACTGAGCCCCTTCGTTCAGGGAAATGCTGCCACTCCCCTTCACCTGCTCCATTTGTATGGTAGCCGGTTTTAAATTTCATTTTTATAGTATATCCGCCAGGCTGTCAACGAGCCCTAAGACCTGTGATTTTCAGCTTATTTCAATCTTTTCCGAGCATTTTAATTATTATAGCATGATAAAATTACCAGTGCAAGGCAGCTTGCCTCATCCTGCAAATCTTAAAGATTATCGAAAGAATCCTTTATGAAACTTATGCCTGCTATGGCAGATCGGCCATCCGATAACCCACACCCAATTCGGTTAGAATGAATTTGGGCTCAGTGGGTTTGTCCTCCAGCTTACGCCGTATATTTGCCATATTAACACGAAGAAGCTGGTTTTCGCTGTTATAGAA
>JAFADM010000060.1 GCA_023424865.1 Bacillota bacterium
TTTATACAGGGTGCTTTTTGAAACATTAAGATAGCGGCATAAGGCCTCAATGGATAAATCTCCAGACAGGTTTTTCTGGATGTAATGAGTGAGATGCTGCCCCAAGCTGTAGGAATGAACGCGTATAATCTGTTTTAACCAGAGGTAACAGGCGCACATTTCAAGCATATCCGTAGCCGAGGACAGGATATCACGGCTTACAACGTGCATTGCGCCGATTTCCTGCCGAAGTAATTGGAAGTCTATATTGTGCTGCTCCGCCATAGCCGCCAGTTTTACTGTCAGAGCGGGTTTATCGGGATTTTCCAGAACCTGTCCCAGCATCATATAACCAATGATGATTCCGTTCTCCAGAATCGGGGAAATAGCCTCGGTCAACCCGGCGTGACAGGTGTAAATATATTTTTCCTTTGTTTTATCGCAGACGTCAAATCCTTTTCCATCGCACTCAAAGCACCGCAAGGACAGGGTGGGGCTGTTCCGTATCTCTGCACAGAAGCGGCACATGTGCTCCGGATAAGAATATAAAATTTGTCTTTTTTCATCAAACAGCACAATCTTCATTTTAGTAATATTGTAGAAATCCCGCGTCACTTTTTTCAAAGATGTCATATTAATGTTTAACAGCTTAATCAACTCCACGATAACCCAAATTACTATTTTACGAACCCGGCATCACTGTTATTATAGACGGCGGCAATGATATAATCAAGCCGAAACAATGAACCGGAGGTTACTGAAATGTGGTATAAAAAAAGCTATCGGCGGCATTTATGCGATATGCATATTGAGGACTGGGACGATGCCTTTCTATCTGAGTTTTCTCCGCAGGCTTATTATGAAAACCTGGTTAAAGCAAAAATCCAAAACGCTATGATATATTTCCAGTCCCATGTGGGCTATTGCTACTTTCCTACGAAAACCGGGTATATGCACAAGGCCTTTAACGGAAAAGAAGATAGCATAAAACGCCTTGTACACATGTGCAGAAAAGGTGGAATAAGCGTAACAGGCTACTACAGCCTAATCTATAATAACTGGGCTCACGATGCGCATCCCCAATGGAGAATGCTGATGAGCGACGGCAAATCCAGACGTGACAGAGAGAAGGACGATGGTACGACTGCCCGGCGTTACGGATTTTGCTGCCCCAATAACCAGGATTACCGGAAGTTCGTATTCAGCCAGATGAAGGAAATTAACGATTACTTTGATTTTGAGGGAATGTTCTTTGATATGCTGTTCTGGCCCCATATGTGCTGCTGTGAAAGCTGCAGGGAGCGCTGGGAGAGAGAGGTTGGCGGGGATATCCCCCAGGTGGAGGATTGGACTAATGAAAGCTGGCTCCTCCATGTACGAAAACGAAGTGAATGGATGGGCGAGTTTGCCCAGGCAGTGACCGATGAAATGAAGAGGCTCAGACCTGCTGTTTCTGTTGAGCATAACTTTGCCTCTGCCGTATTGCCCCACTGGGGAACATGCTGCAATGAACCTGTCAACAATGCCTGTGACTATGCAGGCGGGGATCTGTACGGCGGTATTCTTGAACAATCCTTTACCTGCAAGTTCTACCAAAGCATTACCCGGAATCAGCCGTTTGAATATATGTTTTCCCGATGTGAGCCAAATTTGAAAAGTCATACCATCACCAAGTCCCATGACATGATGTCGGCGTCGGTCTTTTTAACCTGCGCCCACCATGGCGCTACACTGGTAATCGATGCAATAGATCCTGTGGGAACCCTGGATGAGAGAGTATACGAAAGAATTGGGGAAATCTTTGAAGAAGAAAAAAAGTATGAGCCCTTTCTAACCGGGGAAATGATAACGGATGCAGGTGTTTATTACAGCCTTAAAAGCAAATACCCGTTAAACGGAAACACGTTTACCAACCACCATTGTGCCGTCAATACCGTGAAAACAATGATTGAAAATCATGTCAGCGTGGGGGTTGCCGGGGGGTGGCAGGATCTTTCCAGGTATAAAGTCCTTTTTGCTTCATGCCTGACAAGGGAAGACGACTATGATAATGACAGGATTGCCGAGTATGTAAAAAATGGGGGCCGGCTTTATTTCAGCGGAGGCGGGAACCCCAGGCTGGTTGAGCTGATGCTTGGCGCAAGAATAAGCCGTTTTACCGATGAAAATGTCGTCTATATTGCACCAAAGGATAATGCTGAAGATGGTTTTGCCCCCTTTAACCTCAAGTATCCCCTTCCTTTTAACGGGAGAGTTCCGGTGCTTGAAGGAGCCGAGGACGGTGAGACCATGGCCACCATCGTTCTTCCCTATACTCAGCCGGAGAAAAAACGATTTTCTTCCATTCATTCCAACCCGCCGGGTATTGCTACAACTATTCCGGCCGTTATCTTTAAGAGCTTTGGCAAGGGCCAGGTGATCTGGTCCGCAGCGCCCATTGAATATCTTGAAGGCTATCATTATAAAAAAGCAGTGTTATATCTCATGGGGAAGCTGTGCCCTATTGACGAACGCAGCCTAATAAGCGACGCGCCAAAAAAGGTTGAGTTAGTATGCTTCCGCAATGAAAACACACTTTATATAAGTGCTGTGCATTTAAATGAAGAATATGAAGCAGAGCCATTAAGGAGCTTCAAAATAAAGGTGAGGACCGATAAGGCCCCCAATGGCGTCGTGCTTTTACCCCATGAGGAGGAGGTACTCTTCTCCTATGACGGAAAACATGTGAGCTTTGAGGCGGGAAAGCCCTTTGGAGCAGAAAAGAAGGCTGTTTTTGCAATGTACAAAATTAATTTATAGGGGGAAATAAAGGATGTCACTGGCAAAGCATTTACTAAGCGAGGGGCAGGGCGTGGTTCGACTGGCGCCAGCGTGGGTTCCCAGAGCCTTCTGCCGTCCCGGAAAAAGAATTAAGCTCCATCCCGAGGATTACTACATCCTTGGACTTGAACGGGGTGGTATTGACGAACGCTGGTTTGCATCGGCCACTCATGCGGAAAATGGTCCGAATACCCCGGCAGACGAAGGAATGAGTTACGTCGTTTCGATGGATGGCGCACAAAGAATCCTATTAAAGGATATGATTGATGAGCTTCAGGGTGAGGTAATTGGATACAGTCTGTGGCAAAAATACGGCCGATGGCCCATGTTTTCCAAATTTTTTGATAATATGGGACCACTTCCCCACCATATTCATCATC
>JAFADM010000069.1 GCA_023424865.1 Bacillota bacterium
ACAGCCGCAGCCTGCGCCAAGCTGGGCCTGGAGTGCTACGTGGTTCTTACGGAGGAGGACGACGGAGTATACGAGGGCAACCGTATTCTGGAATACTTCTTCGGCGCCAGGGAGGTATTCTGTGATATTGATTATTCCGTGGCCCCGGAGGCCCTGGCCCGGGAAAAGCTTCGCGCCGGGGAGGAACGCATTGCCCGGCTGGTAAAGGAATTAACCTCTGAAGGCCGAAGGCCCTATGTTATTCCACGGGGCGGGCGGTCCCTCCAGGGAACGGCAGGCTATTGCCGGGCTATGGACGAGGTGAAGGAACAGCTTGACAGCCTCAACGTCAAGCTTGATTATATTATTGCGCCCTGTGCCACCTCCAGCACCCTGACCGGAATTACCCTGGGCAACAGGGTAAGCGGCATAAATGCAAGAATAATAGGAGTAGCCCTTTCCCGCTCGGTGGAGGAGGGTAAAAAAATGCTTTGTGAGGAATTTAACAGGGACGCTGAAAGCCTGGGTTATGCCTTTGCCATTGAAGAGGAGCAGGTGGATATACTGGGCGGTTACATAGGGGAGGGCTATGGCATCCCGACCCAGGCGGGGATGGAGGCCATACGGCTTGTGGCCCGGGAGGAAGGCATTCTTCTGGATCCGGTTTACTCGGGCAAAACCATGTCCGCCTATTTGGATCTGGTAAGTAAGGGCTTCTTCAAGGAAACCGACACCGTACTGTTCGTACATTCCGGCGGAACCCCCTTATTGTTTTTAAAGAATGTGGAGTCATGGATAAAGAAGGAAAAAGCCAAATGCTGAGGAGAACGGTATTATGAACGCCATTGTTTACGCTAACCGACAGGACGAAACCCCTTTATTTGAAGGCTTTAACAAGGCTTACGGCCATCACCTTACCTATACCCCTGAGATGCTCACCGAGGCCAATTATGAGCTGGCCAGGGGTTGTGAGGCTGTCTTTATTGTTGTGGGGTGCAGAATAACGGAGAGCCTGGCTGAGAAGCTTGCCGGTATCGGAGTAAAATACATACTCACCCGCGCGGCAGGCACGGATCATCTGGACAAGGCGGCCCTTGCCCGGCTGGGGCTTCGCGCCGCCAATGTGCCCGCCTATTCGCCCAATGCGGTATCGGAGCATACGGTAATGCTCCTTCTGGCCTTGCTGAGAAAGCTTAAAACACAGCTTAACCGTGTTCAAGAGCATAACTATACCATAGGCGGCCTTCGGGGAAGGGAGCTGCGAACCCTTACGGTAGGGGTAATAGGCCCGGGCAAAATCGGAAGCGCAACTCTGGAAAATCTCAAAGGCTTTGGGTGCAGGCTTCTTGCGGCGGGACGAAAAAACCGGGAAACACGAGAGGGTACGGTGTTTGTGCCTATGGAGGAGCTTCTTTCAAAAAGCGATGCGGTTCTGCTTCACTGTCCACTTACCCATGAAAATTACCATATGATTAATGCCAAAACCCTATCCTTTATGAAGACGGGCAGCCTTCTAATCAACACCTCCAGAGGAGGGCTTGTCAATGGAAGGGATGTTCTTGAAGCTCTGGAGGCGGGCCGTCTGGGCGGCTTTGGCTTTGATGTCTATGAAGGGGAGGAGACCTTCTGCCGAAAGGATCTCAAAGGCTCAGCACCGGAAGATCCGGTGTTTGAACGGCTCCTTTGCCTTGACAATGTGCTTTACACCACCCATACGGCTTTTTATACCAATGAGGCCGTTTCCGGTATGATTGGAACCTCCTTTGAAAATCTTCATGCCTTTCTTGCCAAAGGCCGGTGCGAAAATGAGGTAACGGACTAACCTAGTTTATAAACAAGAAGGAGCAGTTTACAATGACCAGTTTAAGAAGTGTTTTTGAAGAAGCCGACAGGCTTAATAATGTTATTTTCTCTCCTATTCGTGAGGTGACCGACAAAGCGGGCCGACTCCAGGCCGAAGGCAGGGATGTTATCTATTTCAGCGCGGGCGAGCCCAATTTTAATACGCCGGAGCCAATAAAGCAGGCGACCATACAGGCGATTAACGATAACTTTTCCCATTATTGCTCCAACAGGGGTATGATCGGCCTGAGACGGGAGATAGCCAAAAAAATTCAGGAGGACACGGGGGTGGCCTATGATCCTGAAACGGAGATTATTGTTACCTCCAGCGGCGCGGAGGCTATTAACAACGCTCTTTTGTCCTCCATCAGCCAGGGTGATGAGGTGCTTCTTTTCAGCCCTGCTTTCATAAGCTACGAATGCCTCATCCACCAATGCGGCGGCAAGGTGGTTTATGTTCCCCTGAAGGATACCGACGGCTATCAGATTGATGTGGAGCAGGTGGAAAAACGAATTACCGGTAAAACCACAATGATTGTCATGAACAATCCCTGCAACCCCACCGGCGCTGTCTTTTCCTCCCAATCGCTGGAGAAGCTGGCCCGGCTTGCGGTTGAGCACAATCTCCTGGTTTTTGCCGATGAAATATACAACCGGCTGGTATACGACGGGGCCAGCTTCACCTCCATTGCCTCTTTTCCGGGAATGCGGGAAAGAACCATTATGATGAACGGCTTTTCAAAAACCTATGCCATGACAGGGTGGCGTGTGGGCTACCTGGCAGCCGACAAGCGCATGACAGGCAAAATCATGAAGGTGCACCAGTACAGTACCACCACCGGCGTTACCTTTATTCAGGAGGGACTGGCGAGGGCCATGAACCTTGAGGATACCCGCAGGGAGGTCTCGGACATGGTGGATGCCTTTGCCCGGCGGCGCCGCCTTGCCATGGAAAAGCTGGATGAAATTGAAGGCTTGTCCTATGTGAAGCCATACGGTGCTTTCTATATTATGGTCAACGTCTCCTCAACGGGGCTTTCGGGAGAGGAATTTGCTTTCCGGCTTCTGGAGGAAAAGTATGTGGCTGTGGTGCCTGCCGTGGGCCTTGGAAAGGAATGCGGAGACTACATACGCCTCTCCTATGCGGCTTCGGACGAAAACCTCCTAAGGGGCTTTAAAAGGATTAAGGACTTTGTTGAGGGGCTTTAGCAGGTTGGAGCAGGGGGAGGTGAGGCTATGGCCGACCTGGGTATTGTAAGGGATTTGCAGCTTGTCCTGTTTTCCTTGATGCTGGTGGGGTGGCTTCTGGGCAAGCTCAAGCTGGTGGAAGCCCCGGGAAGAAAAACCCTGACGGATTTATTGATTAATGTCATTCTGCCCGCCAATATTATACAGTCCTTTAAAATGGAAATGAATCGTGCCATACTTGTGTCGGTCGCCCTTATTCTTTTAAGTGCGCTGGGAGTACAGCTCCTGTCCTATCTGTTGAGCAGATGCCTTTACCGAAGGGTCGAACCCGGCAGAAGGAGCGTTCTTCGCTACGCCACCATCTGCTCCAATGCCGGATTTATGGGAAACCCGGTGGTAGAGGGAATCTATGGTGCCGACGGGCTGATGTACGGCTCCATTTACCTTATTCCCCTAAGATTTTTTATGTGGACGGCGGGTTTGGCCTGCTTTACCGAAACAAGCCTGAGAAAAAGCTTTAAAAAGCTCCTTGTTCATCCCTGCATTCTTGCGGTCTGGGCAGGCTTTGGACTCATGGCGTTCCAGCTTGAGCTTCCGGGCTTTGCAGATACAACCCTTTCGGCCTTAAGCGCCTGCACCCTTCCCGTATCCATCCTCATTATCGGTACTATTTTGTCCGAGGTGGATATACGCTCGGTGCTAAGCGGCACCACCCTGTATTTCTGCTTTGTCCGGCTTATCCTTATCCCCGGGCTGGTGCTGGTTCTGTCAAAGCTTTTAGGGTTTGGAAGCCTGGTGACCGGCGTTTCGGTTATCCTGTCCGGAATGCCCGCGGGAAGCACCACCGCCATACTGGCAGAAAAATACGGAGGGGATTCCGTCTACGCCTCAAAATGTGTGTTTTTAAGTACGGCCCTTTCCCTCATTACCATTCCTCTGCTCTGCTATGCGGTTACTTTTGTGTAAAGGGCCATTAAGGGAAAAGTACAACAGGGCTATCCTTTAAGGGAAAAGTACAGCAGGGCTATCCTTTAAGGTAAGCTTTATATGACCGGATGCGGTAAGAGGCAATGAGAAAATGAGATAAATAAAGGGACAAGATAAAAAGAGATAATAGCATAAACAAGTGGATGAGATAGGTGGATAAAATAAAAAGAGTCAATGACTATAAAGTGTAAAAGGCTATCAGATAGAGGAAATAATGGATATAAAGGAGGAGGCTAATGCTGGATTATTTGTTTGTTAACGCAACCCTTGTGGACGGAACGGGCAGCCTGCCCTATAAAGGCGATCTGGGTGTAAAGGATGGACGTATTGTTTTAGGCGGTGTCCTGGTAAATGAAAACGCCCAGCATATTATTGACGCCTCCGGATTTCATCTTTGCCCCGGCTTTATTGACGCCCATTCTCACGGGGATCAGGTTCTGGGGGCCGAAGACGCGATTTCGGGCCTGTGCAAAATCTCCCAGGGCGTAACTACGGAAGTGACGGGCCAATGCGGCATATCGCCCTTTCCTTCCCGCAGGGAGCATGTGGAAGCTTTAAGAGGCGTTATAAAATCCTTTACGGTGGATAGCCTTTATAACAGGCTGGAAGAATTCACAGATTTTAAAAGCTTTCAAGCCTTTGCACGGGATTTACCCAAATTAGGCAATTATGCCTTTAACCTCGGCCATGCTTCACTCCGTGCCGCAGTTATGGGAATGGCTTCGCGAGCGCCCTCCAAGGACGAAATGGAGCATATGAAGGCCTATGTTGCAGAGGCTATGGAAAACGGCTGCTTTGGCCTTTCCAGCGGCCTTATCTATGCGCCCAGCCTGTATGCCTCAACCGGAGAGCTGACTGAGCTTTGCAAGGTACTGAAGCCTTACGGAGGGATTTATGCCACCCATATGCGAAGCGAAGCCGACGGTGTGGTGGAGGCTGTGAAGGAGGCCATTGCCATTGCGGAGGCGGCAGCTGTACCCCTGGTCATTTCTCATCACAAAATATGCGGAAAAGCCAATTGGGGAGCTTCGAAAACAACCCTTGCCCTTATTGGGGAGGCTGTGGACAGAGGCGTTGGCATAACGATGGATCAATACCCCTACGAGGCCACGCAGACCTATTTCAGCGGTTCTATTCCTCCACGGTATTTCACAAAGGGTATGGATGCCTTTGTGTCGTATTTGAAGGATCCGGCGGAAAGGGCGAGGATAAAGGCGGAAATGCTGGAAACACCCCCTGCCTACAACAGTCTGCACTACAATTCCGGCGGCTTTTCCGGCATGTTTATTGCCTCCAGCCCTAATGTGCCCGAGGCCAGAGGCCTTACGGTGGAGCAGTACGCAAAAAGGCTTGGAAAGGATCCCTTTGATACTTACTTTGATCTTTTGGCTGCAAACCGTGGGGGAGGCCTTGGCGCTTATTTCTGTCTGGACAAAGGGGAGCTGGATGCTATCTATTTAAATGAGAATACCGTGGTGGGATCCGACGGCATCGTTAACAGTACGGAGGATCCGGTTCACCCGCGGGCCTTCGGCACCTTTGTAAAAGCCCTTACCCTCTTTTGGAGGGATAAAGGTCTTGTAAGCTTTGAAAAAGCGATATACAAGCAAACGGGACTTCCCGCTAAAAGGTGGGGACTGAAAGGAAAGGGACAAATAGCCGGAGGCTATGACGCGGATCTGGTGCTTTTAAACAGAGACGGGTTAAAGGACCGGGCCACTTACGCCGACCCCAGGCAGCTTTGTGAGGGGATTGTCCTGGTGATGGTCAACGGTGTGCCGGTTTATGAAGGAGGAAGGCTCACCGGCGCTCACCCCGGCAGGGTGCTGCTCCGCAATTAATTCTGCAATGGGACATCAATTCCGAATCAAAGCCCGAATCAAAGCCCGTTCAAATTATTCTTTACACCCCCAGCTTCGCTGTGATACAATATTACGGCGTGAGTACGGAGTGGTCCACTGCCTGCATGTAATCAGGAAAGATTCAGGTTATGAACACTCTAGTTTAGGAGGAAAAATACAAATGGATATCCTGCGTACACTGGAACTGGAAGGTATGAAACAGAACCTTCCCAACCTTAAAGTCGGTGACTATTTAAAGGTTAACGTTAAGGTTAAAGAAGGAAATCGTGAAAGAATTCAGGTATTTGAGGGAACCCTTATTGCCATGCGCGGAAGCGGAATCAGCCGTGCGGTTACCGTAAGAAGACTTTCTTTCGGTATCGGCGTTGAAAGAGTTTTCCCCATCCATTCGCCAAACGTCGATTCATTTGAAATCGTCCGCAGAGGTAAGGTAAGAAGAGCGAAGCTCTATTATCTCCGCAAAAGAGTGGGTAAAGCTGCCAGAATTAAGGAAGACATTGCGGCTAGCAAAGAATAAAGCGATTGCTGAAAGAGGACTTAAAAGGTCCTCTTTTTGTTATAATGGTAAAAAGAAAGCGGAATATACGGGTGAAGAGGCTGGGGCGGTTATTTGCCTGCGGCCGTTAAGGAGAGGATAAAGTGGTTATTCAATGGTTTCCGGGGCATATGGCAAAAACCCGGCGGGTAATACAGGAGCACATGAAGCTTGTGGATGTGGTGATTGAGCTTCTGGATGCCCGTATCCCCCTGTCCAGCCGAAACCCTGAGATTGATACTCTTGTGGGGGTTAAGCCCAGAATTGTAGCCCTCAACAAGTCGGATTTATCGGATCCGGCCGTAAATAAAAAGTGGGAGACCTACTTTAAAAACCGGGGAGCAGGGGTGATTTACACCAATTCTCTCACCGGTACGGGGCTCAATGAGCTTAAGGGAAGGCTTAAATCCCTCACCAAGGGCAAGCTGGCCTCAGCACAGGCCAAGGGGCGTATTGCAAGACCCATAAAGACCATGGTGGTGGGTATTCCCAATGTGGGCAAATCCGCCTTCATCAACAAAATTGCGGGAAAGGCCAGTGCCATGACCGGGGACAGGCCCGGTGTCACCCGCACCCAGCAATGGGTTCGGATAAACCCTGAGATACAGCTTCTGGACACTCCGGGTATTCTCTGGCCTAAATTTGAGGATCCGGAAACCGGTTTTAATCTGGCAGCCACCGGAGCTATCAAGGACGAGATTATGGACACGGCTGAGCTGGCGGCAACTCTTATGGAAAGGCTGGCGACCCTTTATCCCGCACAGCTTGAAGCAAGATACAAGCTTTCCGGTTCCCAGGGGAAAAGGGGTGTGGAGCTTCTTTCCGAGGCAGGGAAAAGGAGAGGCTGTCTTGTAGCGGGGGGCGAGGTGGACCTAAACCGTATTGCCATCATTGTTCTGGACGAATTCCGGGCAGGCCGCATCGGCAAGCTGACCCTTGAGCTTCCTCCCTGGGATCCGGAGCCAATAAGCGAAGGTGAGGAAGAAGAATGAAAGAAATAGGGGAGCCCGAAGGCAAACTTGCCGATAAATATGATAAGAAAGCCGCAAAAAAAGCCGAATCCATGGCTAAGGAGCTGCTTCGCCTCAGGGGGATGACCTTTATGGAAGCGGAAGCCAGGGAGCTTGGCTACCGCTTTATCGGAGGCATTGACGAGGCGGGGAGAGGGCCGCTGGCAGGGCCGGTAGTGGCAGCCTGCGTCATTCTTCCGGAGGATTACTTTCCCGAAGGGCTTAATGATTCTAAAAAGGTCTCACCCAAAAAACGGGACAGCCTTTACGATGAAATAAAGAAGAATGCGCTGGCTTATGGCATTGGTATTGTGGAAAATGGCCTTATCGACGAAATCAATATCCTCAATGCCACGAAAAAAGCCATGGAAATTGCGGTAGGTGCCATGAAGGTCAGGCCCGACTATTTAATATTGGATGCGGTAAGGCTGAATTTGGCCCTTCCTCAGAAGTCTGTTCCCAAGGCGGATGCCAATAGTTTAACGGTTGCCGCGGCCTCTATTTTGGCCAAGGTCACCCGGGATCGGCTTATGGACAGGCTCGATGATAAGTATCCGGGCTACGGCTTTTTAAAGCACAAGGGCTACGGCACCAGTGAGCACATGGATGCGATCCGGGCCCTGGGCTTAAGTCCCATACATAGAAGAAGCTTTACAAAAAAACTGCTTCAATCCGTGGCGGAATGAATGGACTCCCTGCGGAGAGATGCGTTCAAACCATAGGGGAGGATGTTGGGCAATGCGAATTGAAAATCAGGCCGCTCAGGCCTTAAACCTTCTATCAAAGGCTTCCGGAGAGAGTATCAAGGCCGGTGACGTCATTCAGGGCAAGGTTTTGTCCCTGGAAAACAGCACACTGGTTTTGGAGCTGCCCGGAGGCACTACCTTTTCGGCACGGGTTCCCGAGGGCTTTGTGGCAGCTCCGGGAACCCTTTTGTCCCTGGAAATAGCAAAAGGCCCGGGTCAGCAGCTTTCAGCCCACATAATGAACCCCGAGGTGCTGACGGAAAGCAGGCTTACAATGGAGGGCGCGGGTCTGATGCTCTTTGCCGAAGGCCAGCTGGCAAAGCTGGGCGGGGAAAGGCTGGAGGGGCTTTTGAGCGATGTTATGTCCTTTGTTCAGGAGAAAAACGCGCCGGGCCTGGAGAAGGCCGCCTTTCTTATGACCAACGGCATGGAAAATCAAAAAGACATGCAGGCTCTTTTGGATAAGCTTATTGAAGGCGAATTCAAAATAAATGAGAAGCTGACAGGCCTAAGACAAAGCCTGGAAGGCGGCCTGGCGCTTAAGGAAAACAGCGGGGCCAAAGCTCTTGTCATGAAAGCTCTTCTTTTAAATGAAGGCGGCGGAAAGCTTTTGAATGTACTGGCTGAGGAAGCTCCGGCTTTGTTGAAGGCCTTGCAGCAGAGTCAGGGCCAGAGCCCCAGTCAGAGCCAGAGCCTGGTCCAGGGTGATGCCGGGGTAAGGGAAAAGCTCACTCAGGGTCTTGAAAAGCTCCTTACCTCCTTAATGGAGAAAGCACCTGAAGGTGAAAAGGCTGCCGCTGCACTGGGGACTGCCGCAAGGGAAAACGGTGCCCCTGTCTTAAAAGAATCTGTGGCGGCCCTTTTAAGGGAAGCAGGACTTAACGAAACCCTCCTTCCTAAACAGGGCAGCACACTTGAAGCTAAACTATCCCAAATTATACAAAAAACCCAAGAAAATCTTCGCCAAATCCCGGACTCGGATGAAAAGACGGTTTCAGAGGTCTTAAAACGTACCTTTGAAAAGGTTTTTACCAAAATCGAGGACGGAAAAGCGGAGGCGTTGGACTTTAAGGAAAGTACCAGAGAATTAAAGGAGCTGCTCCAGCTATCACAAAAGGCTCTTACCATGATGGACAGCCAAACCCGTGAAGGAGCCCTTCCCATTGTGAGGGATCTGGAAGCGGCCAACCGGTTCTTCAATCAAACCAGCAATTACAATCTTTTCATGCAGGTTCCCCTTACGGTGAATGGCCGGGAGACGGCCGGGGAGCTCTATATTATGAAGCGAAAGGGTAAGCGCAAGGAAATTAATCCTCAGAACTTTACCCTTTTTCTTGCACTGGACACCAAGAACCTGGGGCATGTGGAAACGTTCTTAAATGCCAGCAATAAATTTGTTACCGTAAGCATCCGGGTAGGGAATGAAGCCCTGGTTAAGCTTGTGAAAGCCAGCTACAACCTTCTGTATGAAGGCCTTAAGTCTAAGGGCTATAAGCTTGCGGAGTTAAAGTGCCGCCTTTTATCCGACGAGGGTGTGAACCTGCTCAACGCCGAAGGGGAAACAGAGACGGAATTGGGCCTGAATCGCAAGGTGGATTTAAGAATCTGAAGGAGCAGAGGTTTTCATGGCATTTCAAAAGGAAAAGGAAAATAAAATAAAAACAGCAGCCGCGTTAAGCTATTCTCCCGACGAAAACATGGCCCCAAAGGTCGTGGCTTCGGGCAAGGGCGTTATTGCCGAGAGTATTTTAAAAGCGGCGGAGGAAGCCAATGTTCCTGTTTATGAGGACGAACATCTGGCCGAAGCCCTTTCTTCCATTAAGCTGGGCTCCGAAATTCCCACTGAGCTTTATGAGGTGGTGGCCGAGCTTTTAGCCTTCATCAGCCGTCTGGATGAGCGGTATACCTGGGAGGACGACTGATATGGAGGATAGAAAGCTCCCCAAGCCTTTGACGGAGAAGTCTCTGAAGGATAGGTCTGTGACCGGCAAGCCCTTTACAGGCAAGGCCCTGACGGATAAGCCCCTGACAGGCCAGCCATTGACCGGCAAGGCCCTGCCAGGCAAGGCCCTGACGGATAAACCCCTCACGGGCAAGGCTCTGGGGCAGCAGGGTGAAAGACTGGTTGCGGACTACCTTCGACAAAGGGGCTATGCCCTTTTGGAGGCCAATTTCCGTATCGGCCGTATGGGAGAGCTGGATCTTATTGCTAAAAAGGATGGGAGGATTTGCTTCGTTGAGGTGAAAACCCGCCGAAGCACGCGTTACGGCGTGCCTTCGGAGGCTGTGACAGCCACAAAGCAGCAAACGATTATTAGGCTTGCTCAGATCTATCTCTCCATGAAGGGGCTTTCGGAAAGCCCTGTACGGTTTGATGTGGCAGAGGTTTACAGTAATGGGGACAGCTTTCACATCGAATACCTGGAAAACGCCTTCTGGGCCTGAAGTAAAACGACGAAAGGAAATGAGTAGCGTGTTCGTTTTTGATGCCCATTGTGATACCCTTTCGGCCATTGACCATGCGGAGGGGCTCTTTTCCAACCATTTTCAGTGGGATGTAAGCCGGGCAGGACAAATAGGCACCTATGTACAGGTGCTGGCTGTTTTTGCCGGAAGCAAATACAGAGAGAATCCAAAAGAGCGAATGATGAGCCTTTTCAACAAGGGCTTGGAGGCCGTAGCTCTCCGTCCCGGAGAACTGGGGCTTCTTTTGTATAAAGAGGATTTGGACGCCATGAAAAACCCCGGGGTGTATGTCCTTATGGGATCGGAGGGCGGCGAAATACTGGGGGGCAGCCTGGAGGCTCTGGATACGCTCTTTAACCGTGGCTTGCGCGTTCTTACCCTGGTATGGAACTTTGACAACGAGCTTTGCGACAGTGTTGCAGGAAAAGGGAGCCACGGCGGCGTAAGCCCTCTGGGACGCCGTGTGGTTTCACAGGCCCAGGAGCTGGGGCTGGTTCTGGATCTGTCCCATGCCTCGGACAAAACCTTTTACGATGTATTAAACCTTACAAAAGGGCCTCTAATGGCTTCCCATTCCAATTCCAGAGTTCTTTGCGGCCATCCCCGGAATCTTACCGACAGCCAGATAAAGGCCCTGGCCAAAAGGGACGGTGTAATCGGAATAAATTATTACCCAAATTTTCTCGAAAAGTCGGGAAATGCCGAATTCGTGAGCATAATAAAGCATATCGAATACTTTTCCGCACTGGTAGGAAGTGGGTATATCGGCCTTGGCAGCGATTTTGACGGAGTGGATAAGCTTCCCTCGGGAATGAAGGGCGTGGAGGACGTGGCGAAAATCGCCGAAGCCCTTGCCCGATTGAATTATACGCAGGAAGCCATCGACGGAATTATGGGCCTGAATCTTAAGCGCCTGTTCCGGCGGATCCTGCCTGCAAAAAAGCCGGGAAGCCCTGCCGTGAAAGGGTGAAAAAAACCTCGAAGACGCTGGGAGGACAGGGGATACACAATCCCTGACGGGGTTTTATTGTGCTACCCGCGAAAATAATGTATAATGCTTGTGATGTCTTTAACCGGAGGATAAATGGTACAGAAAAACGATTTGCTCGATATGAGCCCGGATGAACTTCATACAGCCCTAAAGGAAAGAGGCTGCCAACCCTTTCGCGCCAAGCAGATTTGGCAATGGCTTTATGGCGGAACTCTGAATTTCTCGGAAATGAGCAATCTTCCTCAGGCCCTCAGGCAGGAGCTTGGCCTTCATTTCAAGGCCGGCGGACTGACCGTCGAAAAGCGTCTGGATTCCAAGCTGGATGAAACGCGGAAATATCTTTTCAGACTTGAGGACGGCAACATTATCGAAAGCGTTTTGATGAAATACCATTACGGCTATTCGGTTTGTCTCTCCACCCAGGTAGGCTGCAGAATGGGCTGCACCTTTTGTGCATCGGCGCCACTGGGACTTGTACGCAACTTGACTACAGGTGAAATGCTGGCCCAAATATTAAGTATTGTCAAGGACGGCAACCTACGGGTTAGCCACGTGGTTTTAATGGGCATCGGTGAACCCTTTGACAATTACGACAATGTGCTGGCCTTTTTGAGACGGATAAACAGAGAGGATACCCTCTCTATCAGCTACAGAAAAATGACTGTCTCCACCTGCGGCATTGTCCCCCGCATCCTGGACTTTGCCGATGAGGGAATACCTGTGAATTTGTCCGTGTCCCTTCACGCTGCCGACGACGCCACACGTCAAAAGACCATGCCGGTGGCAAGAAGCTGGCCTATTAAGGAGCTTCTGGGAGCCTGCAGGACCTATGCGGACAAAACGGGAAGACGGGTTACCTACGAATACTCCCTTATTAAGGGTGTAAATGATTCGGAAGCAGAGGCGGAGCTTCTTTCCAGGAAGCTAAAGGGTACCCTCTGCCATGTCAATCTGATTCCGGTAAACCCCGTTGAAGGAACCGGTTATGAGAAAAGCGACAGGGCGCGCATTGAAGGCTTTCGAATGGTTCTGGAACGGGCGGGGATTGCCGCCACAGTCAGGCGGGAGCTGGGGAGCGACATCATGGCCGCCTGCGGACAATTGAGAAGGAATACGCTGATGGAAACATCAAGCGCCGGGAAGGTGTAGAAATTGAAGTACGCTGCACTGAGCGATGTAGGCTTAAAACGCGAAAAAAATGAAGATAACTGGAACATTGTTTTAAAGAAGGACGGCCACCCCGCGGGATTTATCATTGCCGACGGCATGGGGGGCTATGTGGCAGGAGAGGAAGCCAGCCGCATTGCGGTGGAGGAAATGTCCTCAGCCGTTTTTGAATGTCTTTTGCTTAAAGGGGATACCGACAGCATCAAGGAGCTTATCACCAAGCGCATCGATAAAATCAACGCCTATATTATGGATTACTCGGCTAAAAACCTTAATGGTATGAAATCAGGAACCACCCTGTCGGTGGGTATCGTAGCCGAGGATCATCTGTACATTGCCCACGTGGGTGACTGCCGGGTTTACCTTATACGGGAAAAAAGCATATTGAGGCTGACGGAGGATCATTCCTATGTGGCCCAGCTTGTAAAGGAAGGGCTTATAAGCTCAGACGAGGCGGTTCACCACCCGGAACGCAACCGGATTACCCGCGCTCTGGGTTTTAAGGACAATTTCTATCCGGATTTTTACATGGAGCCCATGCTTGATGGCGATATTTATGTGTTCTGTACCGACGGGCTTTATGAGAACATGACGGATGATGAGATATTGAACATAGTATTGTCGGCCCCCGGGGATAAAGCAGTGGAAGGCCTTGTCGAAATGGCCAAGGAGCGGGGCGGAACTGATAACATCACGGTTATTTTAGCCTGGATGTAGTAAAGGAGTGGGCAAATGATTGGTACCGTTTTAGGGAATAGATACGAAATAATGTCTGAGATCGGATCCGGCGGCATGGCCAGAGTTTACAAAGCCCGCTGCCGCTATCTTCAGCGGATTGTGGCCATAAAGGTGCTGAGAGATGAGTACAAGGATGACGGAGAATTTTTAAAGCGCTTCGAGACGGAAGCACAGGCGGCGGCAAGCCTGACCCACCCCAATATCGTTCAGATTTACGATGTTGGCAGCGAGGGGGATCGCCACTACATTGTTATGGAGTATGTGGACGGTATTACGCTTAAGGAATACATTAACCGCAAGGGTGTCGTCGAGTGGCACGAAGCTGTCCGTATCGCAGTTCAAATCTGCGCTGCCTTAAGTAAAGCCCACAGTAGGCACATTATTCACAGGGATATTAAGCCGACCAATATTCTTGTTACAACCGATGGGGTTCCCAAGGTAACGGATTTCGGCATTGCCCGGTCCGTATCGGCAGAAACCGCAACCATGCGGGTGGACACGGTGGGTTCCGTGCACTATTCCTCTCCGGAGCAGGTCCGGGGCGGATTTACCGATGAGAAGTCGGACATTTATTCCATTGGTGTTACACTCTATGAGATGATCACGGGAAAGCTGCCCTTTGAAGGTGAAACCTCGGTGGCGGTGGCCCTGAAGCATATCCAGGACAAACCGGCTCTGCCCTCCTCATTAAACGAGGGGATCCCCAAAGCCCTGGATCAGATTATTATAACCTGCCTTGCCAAGGCAAAGCAGGAACGCTATGGGTCGGTAGAGGATCTCATTCAGGATCTGGAAAGCCTTCAAAGCCGCCCTGACGGAGCGGGTCAGCTATTGCTGGCCAGTGTCAAGAGGGAGCCGGACAGGTATGCCACCCGTAAATTTGAAAAGCTTGGAGATGAGGAATTGTCAAAAGGTAAAAAATCGAAAAAGGTTAGGGTGGAGGAGGATGGCGAACAAACCAAAGCCATGAAAATTTTCCTTCCCATCCTGTATACCGTTTTAATAGTGGCCATTATCGGCGGCGTTTACTACTTTGTCCGTAC
>JAFADM010000090.1 GCA_023424865.1 Bacillota bacterium
GAGCTTGTTTTTTGTAGGGTGCCGACCTTCTTGAAGTATTTGTTGTATTATGAAGGGGTTAAACGCTATAATAGAAGCATATTGATTTGCTCTGGAGCAAAATGGAATAATAAACGCAAGACAGGAAATACGGCTGTGAACAGATGGAAAAAAATCGGCCTTATCGTCAATAAGGACAGGGATCAGGACCTGATTCAAACGAAGCATGTTACCGGCAGATTATTGGAAAAAGGGTTTGAAGTTTTTACCGGTATTCTGGAAGAGGGGTATAAGTTTAATCCTCCCGACAGTGGTGATAATATTTTTACCCAGTGTGATCTTATTATATGTGTCGGAGGCGACGGAACCTTTTTAAAGACGGCCCGGGAAGCGTATCCTCATAAAAAGCCCATATTGGGTATTAATAAAGGCAGCGTAGGCTTTCTGGCCGAAGTGGAGATTCGGGAGATCGATACGGCTGTTGAACGCATTGCAGGGGGATTTGTTACCATTCAGCCCCGCATGGTACTGGAGGTTTCAGTCATAAGAAACCAAAAAGTGGTGTTTAAGGACGTGGCCATAAACGATGCCGTGGTTTCACGTATGCCCATGGCTCGTATTTTACGCTTGAAGGTGCGCCTTGACAGTCAATTTGTGGATTCCTTTCCGGGTGACGGCATTATTGTTTCCACCCCCACAGGCTCCACAGGCTACACCCTGTCGGCAGGAGGACCCATTGTCCAGCAGGATATGCGTATGTTTATAATTTCGCCCATTTGTCCCCATATTCTTTACTCCCGCTCCTTTATCGCTTCCGAGGATAAAAAGGTATTTGTGGAGCTGGAGGAGGGCAGCTTTCCCCGTGCCATGCTCACTCTAGACGGCCAGATTGGCTTTGAGCTGGAGGGCGGAGATAAGGTTATGGTGGCTACAGCCCCGGAAAACGTTTTGTTTGCATCTGTCTGTCCGACTAATTTTTATGAAGTGCTGAGAGACAAAATACACAATAGTATTTAAGGGAGGTTGGTCATGAAATACAACCGGCATGCTAAAATTCTGGATATTATTGAGAATAATGAAATAGAGACTCAGGATGAGCTGGCGGAAAAGCTTCGCGAGCTGGGCATGGATGTCACTCAGGCTACCATTTCAAGGGATATTAAGGAGCTTCGCCTGGTGAAGGTTATGGCACCGGCAGGGAATTACCGCTACGCAGCCATGAATTTCGATACGGGCAGCATGAATGACAGGCTGCTTATTATTATTAAGGAAGCCTTTGTTTCCTGTGATTACGCCAATAATATTCTGGTTATCAAAACCCTGCCCGGTATGGCCCAGGCCGTTGCGGCCACGGTGGATACTCTGGGCTGGAACGATATTGTGGGAACAATAGCCGGTGATGACACCATACTCATCATATGCCGTGCGGAAAAAATTGCCGAGGACCTCATGGAAAAAATTCTGCGCATGGTCAGAGGGGTGACTTGAAAGCTATGCTGATGGAGCTTCAAATTGAGAATATTGCCATTATCGACCGGCTTACCTTAAAGCTTGACGAAGGTTTTAACGTTCTTACGGGAGAAACAGGGGCGGGTAAATCCATTCTCATCGATTCCATCAACGCCCTTCTGGGCTCAAGGGTTTCCAGAGAGCTTATCCGTTCGGGGGCCGAAAAAGCCATGGTTCAAGGTCTTTTTTCAGATTGCGGAAATCTTGGGCCTTTTCTTGAAGAATTGGGAGTGGAGGCACAGGAGGACGGAAGCCTTCTTTTAACAAGAACCTTTACGGAATCGGGAAAAAATGTCTGCAGGGTCAATGGCGGGCTTGTTACCGTCGGCACCTTGAAGGAAATCGGTCAGCGGCTGGTGGATGTACACGGCCAGCATGACAATCAATCCCTTCTTCATCCTGAAATTCATATCACGCTTTTGGATCA
Organism: Bacillota bacterium; assembly: GCA_023424865.1. Next base: position 1,916 of record JAFADM010000090.1, read on the forward strand.
GTTTGCCGGTGAAGCTTTATTAAAGGAAAAGGCACTTTATCATACTCAGCTGGAAGAATACAACCGCATGTCGGGGCAGCTTAAAAAGCTTAAAAGTGAGGAAAGAGAGAGGGAACGTCTTTTAGATACCCTCCGTTTTCAAATAGAAGAAATTGAACAGGCAAGTCTTAAAACGGGCGAGGAGGAGGAGCTTGAGCTTACAAGCCGCCGTCTGAGCCATTCGGAGGATATTCTTTCTTCCTTTGCCGGAGCCTATGAAGCGGTTAAAGGAGGAGACGACTCGGAGGATGCAGGTGCGGCCGACAGGCTTCAAATGGCACTGGATCTTATACGCCGGGTCGAGGATATTGATCCGGCGTATGCCGAAATTGGTACTGCGCTGGAGGATATGAGCGAAAAAATAGCCGATATCGCCAGGGATATCCGGCGGGTTCGGGATGAAACCGAATACGATCCCAGGCTCCATAAGCTGACTGAAGAAAGAATAAGCCTTATCCAGGGCCTTAAAAGAAAATACGGCGACAGTATTCCCTCTGTGCTGGAGTATTTGGACAAAATCAAAAGCCGCCGTGAAGAGCTGGAAGGCAGTGAGGCTCTCATCGGGGAGCTGGAGCAAAGGCTTGTTAAGGTTCACCAAAGCCTTGAAAAATGTTGTGGCGCCATGAGCGGCCTTCGTCAAAAGGCAGCCGTGTATTTAGAAGAGCAAATTACCCGGGTTCTGGGGGATTTGGAGATGTCCCGGACCCGTTTCAGTACCGGATTAACCACCGTGGAAGAGTTTGGACCGGATGGGAGAGACAGGGTGGAGTTTTTATTCTCGTCCAATACCGGAGAGCCTATGAAGCCCTTGTCCAAAATCGCCTCCGGCGGAGAAATGTCCCGTGTTATGCTGGCGGTAAAATCCATTCTGGCAGGGACCGACGGTATTCCGACCCTTATTTTTGATGAAATCGATACGGGTATCAGCGGAAAGGCTACCAATAAGGTGGGAGAAAAGCTCAGCGCACTCTCCCGCGAGCGGCAGGTACTGTGCATTACCCACCACGCTCAGATTGCAAGCCTGGCCAACCGTCACTACCTTATCAGCAAAAGCGAGACCGAGGGGCGTACCGTCACCCAGGTTAAGAACCTGGAAGGGAAAGAGCGGGAAGCCGAAATTACTCGTCTCTTAAGCGGAGAGCATCATTCCGACGCGGCAAGAAGTCTTGCCAGGGAAATGCTTGAAAGAAACAAGGAGAAAAAATGATAATTAAAAAAGCAGATTTTGTGATAACAGCAGTGGAACCTTCAGGCTACCCGGAAACGGGGTGGCCTGAAATTGCGCTTGCGGG
>JAFADM010000232.1 GCA_023424865.1 Bacillota bacterium
CAAGCTGAGAAGTATTCTGAAATTTAAGCCAATCCGGATCGCATTCTCTTTTCAAGCTCCCCGCTGAAAGCGGCCCAACCGCCATGCTAAAGCCCCCCGACTAACGTATTGTGGATCGTCTCTTCCAACCTTATGCTGGACCATTTAAAAAGACCCACTATATTCTATAGAAAAGGAAGACTTATTATGACAGGCCTGAACCCGCAGAGGCCAATGGGACAGGGCGCTGTTGATATCCAAATATAGAGGTGTTCACTTTTAAGACCGCTTTTTCCTAATCCGACAGATACGGAGCAGGGAAGGAATTAAAAAGGGATAGAAAAAAGGGCCCCATTAGGGCCCTAACTGTCTCTCCATACCTATATTCCGTAAATCCTTGAATATTTTGAAGTAAGGTAATCGGTGTAATAGGACGAATTCAGAGTTTCACCGGTAGCAGACAGCATAAGCTCTTCAGGGGTAAGCATTTTTCCGTAGCGGTGAATTTTATCCGTCATCCAGCTTTTAATCGGCAGAAGCTGCCCTTTCTCAATGAGCCCCTCAAAGTCAGGCAGATCTTTTTTAATACTGTTGAGCAATTGGGCAGCATAAAGATTGCCCAAGGAATAAGAAGGAAAATAGCCGAAGTCTCCGCCGGACCAGTGGATATCCTGCAAGACACCCTGGGCGTCATTGGGAGGCGTAACCCCCAGATACTCCTTGTATTTTGCATTCCACAGCTCGGGCAGCTCGCTGACTGTGCAATTGCCGTTCAACAGGCTTTTTTCAACCTCATAGCGAATCATTATGTGGAGATCATAGGTCATTTCATCCGCGTAAATGCGTATAAGGGACGGCTCCACATGGTTAATGGCGCAGTAGAAGCTCCGCAGGTCCACATTTTTCAAGCTGTCTGGGAAGCGCTGCTTAAGCTCGGGATAATAGCGCTTCCAAAAGGCTTCGCTCCTGCCCACCATATTCTCCCAAAAACGAGACTGGGATTCATGGATGCCGAAGGAAGCACCGTCATGGAGATTGGTTCCTGCCAGCTCGACAGAAAAATTCTGCTCATACAGTGCGTGGCCGCATTCATGGATGGTGCCGAACAGTGCACCGGTAAAGTCTTTCTCATTGTAATTGGTCGTAATTCGGACATCACCGTGGGTAATTGAGCAGGAGAAGGGATGAGCGCTTATGTCCAGCCTTCCCGCCTCCTTGTCAAACCCCAGCTGGTCCAGTATGTATTGGGAGAATTCCTGCTGAGAGGCAATGCTGTAGTTACCCAGCAGAAGATTTTTGTCCGTGTTTTTCCCTGAGCCTCGAATACGGCGCAAAAGGTCAATATGCTTATCCTTCAAGCTGCCGAATAAAACATCCAGCTGTCTGACGGTCATACCCGGTTCAAACTTATGCAAATGGACGTCATACTTATTTTCCTTATAACCAATGTATTCGGACATCTCCTTAAGAAAAGCAACAATTTTCTCAAGATAGGGTTTAAAGGCATTAAAATCCGAATTTTTTCTTGCATCGGCCCACATGACTTCCGCCTTATTGGTGAGCATAACAAATTCGGTGTATTTATCCCTTGGTATTTTTTTTATGCGATAAAAATTCTCCTTGGCTTCCCTGTAGGCGGCCTTAATCAATGGATCCGCTTTTTTAAAATGTTCCTCATCACCGTAATAATCAAGAAAACGTTCCATATCCTCGGAGGTGGTAAGCTTAAAAAGCTCTTCAGATAAATAGCCAATAACTCTTGCATGACTGTCCACACCCTTTTTGGGCATAAGAGTACGCATGTCCCAGGCAAACAGAGATATGCTGCTGTTTAGAGACTGCATTTTTTCAAGATAGGCTTTAAATTCAATATCCATTTCAAATACCTCCCTGTTCTCTTTATTCTAGCATAAGATGTTAATGAAATCCGGCTGGCGGCGACACAATTTTTTTGTGTGTCAGCTATCTGTGTCGGCTATCAAGGCGTTTTACAAAAAAGTGCTCCGAATAGCCGCAGGAATTGAAACCTTAAACTTTCCCCGGCTCCAAAGCCACAGGGGCGTATGAAGATCGATGGGAGTGTACGGCGTGACCTTTAAAACCTCTTCCCAGCGCTTTGCCACAAGCTCCTGAACATTGGCCTGTGTCCTTTCCACAGCAGATATAAGGCCCAAATACTCACTTGCCTGGATAATATGAGTATCCGGCGCCACCGTTAAGGCTTCCTTATCCCTAAAAGACACATCGGTGTATTGGCTCATAACATAAAGCCAGTAGTTCAGTATTTTATTTCCACCAAGGTAGGGATAATCCGGTTTATTGGAGAGAATATACCCTTTGATGCAGCTCACAGAGCTATGCTGTTCACGGAATAAATTCCTCAAATCTCCGTTAAATTTTTCACATATAGTAGCCGATAAGCGCCTCCAGATTAAGGGCTGCTTATTAGGCTGTAGCGCCAGCTTATATTTAGTAAGCTTATGTACCAGCTCTTCGTTCGAAAGCTTTAACACCCTGCCGGGAGAAAAAACCTCACTGGTATCGGGATCAAGATAAGTTCGGCAGGCGCTTTCCCATAATTTATAAGAATTGCGCTGATAATTAAGGGCCATGGGCAGAGTAAAATAAAGATAATTGTCGTTTGAGCCTTTCTCAAGCCCGGGATTCTCATCCTCGGGCATTTTTTCCCCGCCTAATTGGCCCGCCTTATATAAACACATAAGCTTATCAACTTTGTCAATGAAAGGAGTATCCTTCATTTTTGTTCCTTTACCTGCGCCCACATGATAAAGGCATCCTCATGATTATCGGAGTAATACCTTTTCCGGCGGCCCTTTACTTCAAAGCCAAGGCTCTCATAGAGCCGTATCGCTGCCTCGTTGCCTACCCGAACCTCCAGAGTAAGGAAATTCACTCCCTGCTTATGCGCCTCGCGGAATAAATCCCTTAAGATTTTACGCCCCAGGCCCTTGCGCCTGAAATCGGGATGCACGGCGATATTGGTAATATGGCCCTCATTGAGCACCTTCCACATACCGCCGTAGGCGATTACGCTGCCGTTTATTTCAATTACCTTATAGAAAGCATTGGTATTGGCCAGCTCCTCTTCAAACATGCCTCTGGACCAGGGAACGCCAAAGGACTTGTTCTCGATAATTAAAACCTGCTCCAAATCGCCGTGGGAAAGATTTCTGACAACACCCTCGCTTTTCATGCGCTCAGCCTGGGAAGGCCTTAAGTAGAAGGGTTCCAAATTAAAAGGACTAAAATCCTCCGCTTTTCCCTGATGGTAGCTTTGCTCCGCAAGAAGGGCTACAGCTGCTGCACGGGGCATGAAAAGCTCCGGTTCAGCCGAAAATACCCTGTCTGGGAAAAGGGATTCCAGGTACGCTTTATGAAGGGGTGCTCCGTCCCCCACCAAAAGCAGGGGTTCTCCCGGAGCAAGAACGGAGGAAAGCGTCTCGGCCCACTGATCCACAGGCAATCCCACAGCTTCCCGGACAGCAGCCAGTTTTTGCTCACGCCTCCTGTAGAGAGCCGTATAGATCTGGTTATTCCTTGCATCAATCATAGGACAGATGAGACCTGGAAAATCCGGCACCGAATAGGCCAGACTGTCAAGGGTATTCACACCTATTGCCGGTTTTTGAAGGGCGTAAGCCATTCCCTTTATGGTAACCACCCCGATGCGCAGCCCGGTAAAGGAACCAGGGCCTGCCGATACCGCAAATAAATCCACTGCCTCCGGCTTTTTGTCGACAAGGGAAAGCAGCGCCTCCACAAGAGGAATAATCCTGGCCGAATGGTTCTTTCCATTTCTGGTTGTAAGCTCCATAAGTACGGCCCCGTCCTCAACAAGTGCGCAGGATGCGGGTGCCAGAGAAGTGTCCAGTGCAAGGGTCAGCATGATGATACAGCCTGCCTTTCAATAACAATGATACGTCCGTCTTCCTCGGCACCATTGCGTTCCAATTTTATATGGAGAGTATTTGAGGGAAGAAGCTCAGGGATACGGTCGCCCCATTCCACAAGGCATACCGCCTGTCCGTCAACATATTCCTCCCATCCGATGGCATAGAGCTCCTCGGGATCATCTACCCGATAAACATCGAAATGGTGCAGTGTTAAAGGACCTTCATAAGTGTTTACCAAAGTGAAGGTGGGGCTTACCAGATCATCGCTTATACCAAGGCCCAGAGCAATACCCTTGGCCATGGCTGTTTTTCCGGTCCCCAAATCCCCTTCCAGGCTCACGGCATCACCTGCCTTAAGATGCCTGCCCAGGCTCTCGCCCAGGCTCCGGGTTTCTTCCTCCGAGGCGGTATGATAAATCTTCGGTATTTCCATAGGTAAACTCCTTAAGCTTCCTTCCCGGCCTCTCATTCACATGCAAAAGCCTGTCACGCATCCTGATTTTCCCAGACAATTTTGCCGTTAATGACCGTCAGCCTCGTCTTTGTAAGGTAATTAAGGGGATGACCGTCAAAGAGAACCATATCCGCGTCCTTGCCTGCCTCCAGGCTTCCTACCCGGTCCTCAATGCGGCAGGCTCTGGCAGCGTTAATGGTAACGGACTTCAAGGCCTCCTCCTCCGCCATGCCTTCCCGCACAGCTAATGCTGCGCATACAAGCAGGTGCTGAAGCGGTACGCAGGGATGATCGCTCATAATGGATACTTCCACACCGCTTTGAGACAGTATGCCGGGGGCCTTCAGGGATTGGTTGCGAAGCTCAATCTTGGATCGGTCCGTTAACAGGGGGCCAAGGATAACAGGGTAGCCTGCTTCCTTTAAGACATCCGGTATGAGCCATCCTTCGGTGCAATGCTCCAGAGTCATGTCCAGATTAAACTCCTTGGCAATTCGAATGGCCGTGACAATATCATCCGCCCTGTGGGCATGCGCCTTTACCACAAGCTCCCGCTTAATAACGGGGAGCAGTGCTTCCAGCTTCATGTCAAACTCGGGACGCTCATTTTCTTCCTTATCCTCTTCATACTCGTTAATGGCCTGAAGATACTCTTTGGCTTTATAAAGCTGCTCCCGCAGGATGGCAGCGGTTGCCATACGGGTGCTTGGAACCTGATGCTTTTCATGGTAAACCGTCTTCGGGTTTTCACCAAAGGCGATTTTCATGGCACAGGGCTGCCTGACAACCATCTCGTCGGTTGTTCTGCCATAGGTTTTAAGGGCAACAAACTGCCCCCCTATAACATTGGCGCTGCCGGGGCCTGTAACAGCCGTGGTAATGCCGTTCTGGCGGGCTTCCTCAAAGGAACGGTCGGCGTGATAAACGCCGTCAAGAGCACGTAACTGGGGGGTTACCGGATCCGTCATTTCATTGACATCGTCTCCCTCGAAGCCAACGGCATCCTCAATCATACCGATATGGGCATGGGCATCCACAAGACCGGGCAGCAGGTATTTCCCCCCGGCATCGATAACCGTTTTGCCGGTTTCGTCAAGACCATAGCCGGACATAGGGCCAATACCGGTAATCTTCCCGTTCATTGACTCAATATACCCGGAATCATAGCTTATCCCAGCCATAGTCAGTATTTTTGCGTTTTTTATAATAAGCATAAAACCTCCGCAGAGTCCATTGAATTTTAAAATGAATCTCTCCAATTATAGCATATCTTTATGGGTGTTGCAGCAATCGGGAAAACCGTATCCGGTGGGTTAAATTTATTAATAGCCTCCTAACCTGACAGGGCTTGTCATATTCAATTGATATAATGGTACCGTACATGATACCGTACCTGGGACTGCCAAAGCATGAAAAGCAGCTTTAGGTCACTACACCAACCGTATCCGTGCAGAGAGGGTAATATGGCTGAAAACCGTTTATTTCAGATGGTCTACCTATTAATGGAAAAGGGCAGCTTAACCGCTCCCCAACTGGCAAAGCACTTTGAGGTATCGGTACGGACTATCTATAGAGATATTGACATCCTAAGCGGAGCCGGTATCCCGGTCTACACCTCCCAGGGCAAGGGCGGAGGCATTTTTATTCAAAAGAGCTTTGTTCTGAACAGAGCCCTTCTCTCCGAGAAGGAGCAGCTGCATCTGATAATGGCTCTCGAGGGCATTCGTATTGCGGACGCCCAACAAACCGGAACCCTTGTGTCCAAGATTCGGAGCCTTTTTCAAAAGTATGAACCCGGCTGGATAGAGGTGGACTTCTCTGATTGGGCAAGAGCAGAGGATAAGGTAACCGTTTTTGACAGGCTCAAAGCCGCCATCCTCCAGAATAAAAGCGTCTCCTTTATTTACTTCAGCGGTAAGAGAGAAGCCGTGCGGCGGGTGGTTGAACCTCTTAAGCTGGTGTTTAAAAGCCGGGCCTGGTTTGTTTACGGCTATTGCCTTTTACGGGAGGATTACCGGCTCTTTAAGCTGACACGTATTAGGGCGCTGGAAATAATGGAGAAAAGGGCATACCGTCCGGTGCCTTCTCAAATATTCAAGCAACCTGAGACATATAACCCTGAGGTTGTGGCTCTTACTTTGAAATTTGACAGAGATGTACTCTACAGGGTATTTGATGAATTCCCCTCCCATGTTATTGAAGAAACTGGCGACGGTGTTCTGGTGAAAATTGCCCTACCCTATAATGAGGGACTTCTGAGCTTCATTATTTCCTTTGGCGATAAGGCTGAAATACTGGAACCTCTGGCGCTGAGAGATGAATTGCTCATTTACTGCGAAAAGATTCAAGGTAAATATAAAACCTGACACAGGAGGTCAGGTTATTCACGGTACAATGCCGGTAAGAACGAGTAAAAAATCCGTCAGGAGATAAAAAGGAGAGATTTTAACATGGAACAGCATGCCGTAAAAATAATTGAAGGCTTTGAGCCTCAGGGAGGAAAGCATTGCATCACAAATTCTTTGAAACAGATTTTTAATTACTACAATTACCCCCTTTCCGAGGAAATGCTCTTTGGATTGGGTGAGGGCCTGGATTTTGCTTATATCGGACTTGCCGATGCGCCTATGATTACAGGCCGGGTTAACGTGATGGCCTTTGAACAAGTCCTGGCCCAGCGGCTGGGAATTAAAATGAAAATCCGTAAAAGCCCGGATAATCAAGCTGTATTTCAGCTGGCGAAAAAGTGCATTGACCAAGGTC
>JAFADM010000249.1 GCA_023424865.1 Bacillota bacterium
TGGCGAAATCCTTGATCATGGCCTTGAACTCAGGGGTCTTATAGGTGTAGTTAAAGGACTTGCTGAGCTTGTCGTAATAGGCAAAGTAATTGTAAGGCTGGGAGGTATTGCCTGTAACCGGTATGCCATAAAGGGCCGGTGCAATACCCGTCAGAAGGTGCCAGTTGTCGCCGCCCTGGTTTAAGTAGAAGGGGAAAACCTCCTGATTGCCTTCCTTAATGCCAAGAGCCTTGATGTCGTACAGCATTTTAAAGAAGTCTTCCTTGCTGTTAAGGGGAATATCAAGAATTTCATCCTTGGTAAAGGTGCCGTTTTGTTCAAAAAGGGTTTCGATCTCCGCCTGGGTTTTAGCTTCAGGGAAGAGCTTTTTCACTATGTCATCACGAATGGCGAAGGAATAGTAGCCCTCTCGCGGAGCAAAAAAGCGGGAATATTTTTCGGTATCCAGAGTGGGATCCACTTCAACCAGGCTGCCTTCGGAAAGGCCTGACGAAATGGCGTAGATTCTGCCATTGTAGTTAACCCGGTTGTCCGTTACCCACACACCCTTCAGGGACTGGGGCAGCTTTTTCATGATATTGGGGGCATACTGGGGAATTAAATCGGTGAGATCATAGACCAGATCCCTTTCCACCAGAGTTTTTAAATCGCCTACATTATTAGCGATTTCAGGGAAGTCATTGGCTGCCACCACCAGAGCCAGCTTCTGGGCAAAGGTTTGGCCTGAGCCGTTGTCAAAGGAATTATCCTCGTCGATGTGTACGCCTGTGACACGCTCTATCTCCGGGGTGACCACGTCATTGGCCATGGGGGTGAACTTTTTAAAGCCACCGGTACCATGTCCAGCCCAATAGCGGAGGGTTAGCTTTTTGCCTGTCCAGTCGGGCAAATCGGAGGTGTCGTTCACTTCCATGGCAAGCTCGTTGTAGGGCTTGGCATCAGGCGTGGCCGAGGCTCCGGGGGACGAAGAGGCTGTGGGAGTTGCCGTGTTCTGGTTGCTGGGTGAATCGCCGCAGCCTGTGAGGGAAGCGGTTGCCAGAATGACGGCAAGGCCGAGAGCCAGTCCTTTTTTAGTTTTTCCGATCATGTGAAATTCCTCCTTGCTTATTATGCCAGAAAGCCGCAGAAAGGAAAACACACCTTTTGGGAATGCTCCTTTTAAGCCTTCTTAAGCTCCAATTAGTTTAAGCGGGTTACTCCTTTACACTTCCGATCATAACGCCCTTAATGAAGTATTTTTGCAAAAAGGGATAGATCATAATAATGGGAAGAGTGGTAACAATGACCTGGGCGGATTTCAGAGCCTCAGGGGTTGAGTTGGCCTGCATGTTGGAGGTGTCCAGGCCGTCCATTTGCGCCTGTTGAATGAGAGCTGCAATACGTTCCCCTTCCTTTATAAACTGGACAAGTACATACTGCATGGTAAAGAGCTTTTGCCGGGTAACAAAATAAATGGTGGTGGTCCAGTCATTCCAGTGCCCAACGGCAACCCACAGGGCGATGGTTGCCAGAATGGGCTTGGAAAGGGGCAGGATAATTCTGAAAAAGACCGTTATCTCAGTAGCGCCGTCCAGCTTGGCCGATTCCTCCAGGCTGCCCGGTATGGTATTGATATAAGTTCTGATGACAATCATATTGTAAAAGCTGAAAACACCCGGAAGAATGTAAACAAAAAAGGTGTTGAGAAGATGCATTTTCGAAAAGAGGATGTACTGGGGGATGAGGCCGCCGCTGAAAAACATGGGCAAGGTAAGGAATATGAGGAAGCCCACCCGGCCCGGTAAATCCTTCCTGGTAAAGGCATAGGCTGCTGAAAACTGTACCAGGAGGGCCAGCACCGTACCGCTCAATACCCGGGTAACGGAGATGAAAACCGCCTGGGACATGTAATTGCTGGAGAGCACCATTCTAAAGTTATCAAGGGTGGGAACCCGGGGCCAGAGAAACACACCGCCGTTCATACTGTCCAGGCCGTCGTTCAGCGAAAGGGCCAGAACGTTCAGGTAGGGAAACAGAGTGACCACTCCGATAAGAGTAAGCAAAACATAGTTAAAAATTGTAAATATTCTGTAGGATAGGCTGTTATCCTTCATTGCTGTTTTCTCCTTTTAGGTTCAAGTAAAGCGATGGAGCAGCTCTCGTCACCACACGGAAACGCCGCTGACTTTCTTTGAAATACGGTTTGAGACAAAGGTGAGGAAAAGTGCCACAAGTCCGTTGATAAAGCCCAGCGCAGTGGCCATGGGATAATTGGCCTGCTGTATGCCCGATTTATAAACCACGGTGGAAATAACCTCAAAGCTGATAAAGGGATTCTGAAGGCCGTAAATCAACTCGAAATTGCTGGCGAAAAGCCCGCCCAGCTTGAGAATTAAAAGGATCATGGCCGTGGGAAGAATGCCTGGCAGCGTGATATAGACAATCTGCTGCAGGCGGGAGGCTCCGTCAATGCATGCCGCCTCGTACTGCTGTACGTCCAGGGCCGCAATGGCTGCAAGGTAAATGATGCAGGACCAGCCCAGCTCCTTCCAGAGGCTTAAAATAATCACATTGGGAACAAAAAAGCTTTGGCTGGCCAGAAACATTTGCCGTTTGTCCTCTCCGTACCAGGCAGCCATAAGGTCGTTAAGGGGGCCGCTTAAGGAATAGAAGGAGTAGGCAATGGCAATGACTGAAATCCAGGAAAGAAAGTGGGGAAGAAAGCTTAAGGTTTGTATGGTTCTTCTGAAGGCAGCAACTCTTACCTCATTAAGGAGCAAGGCCAAAAGAATAGGTGCGGGAAAGCCCACAATCAGAAGGAGTACGCTGATATTGAGGGTGTTTAAAATGGATTCGTAAATCATGGGAACCTGAAAGATTTCCTTTATGTATTTAAGGCCGAACTCAGGGGCCCAGGGGCTTTTAAATATACCTTCGAAAATATCAAAATCCTTAAAAGCAATAAGGATACCGGGAAGGGGCAGATAGTTGAAAATAAATGTTGCAATGAGAGCCGGGGCCAGCAGTAAATAAACAAACATATACTTTTTAAGTCGGACAAAAAAGGCTGCCGGACGCTTTAAGTTCGTCATGTTTTCATCTCCAAAAAATAAAATTGCTGCAGGCTGAAAAAAGGTGCAGAGAGCTCTTTCCATGCCTTTTAAGAGAAGAGGGGAAAAGGGGTTAACCCTGCTTTCTTATTCTACGCAAACAAGAGGAAGATGTCAGGCACCATTCCTGTACAAATAGAACGGTATTTTAGAACGGTATTTTAGAATGGTATTTTAGAACGATATATTAGAACGGTATTTTAGAACGGTATTTTGAACGGTATTTTAGAACGGTATATTAGAATGGTATTTTAGAACGATATACTAGAACGGTATATTAAAACGGTATATTAGAACAGTAGCTTTTTCTCACGTTATTTCTTTAGGGTTATTTGAGATATAGGGAAGTGTCACCGTCACCCGGGTACCCACTCCCGGCGTACTCTGGACGGCCAGGCCGTAATCAGGCCCGTAATAGGTTTTAATGCGGGTATGTACATTGCGAAGCCCATAGCCTCCGCCAGGGCCTCCTTCCAATACGCCGTCAAGAAGAGCCGTAAGCCTGTCGGGCTCAATACCAATGCCGTTATCATCGATAAAGATATGTATTTTATCCTCCGACAGGCTTCCCGTAATGGTTAAAACACCCCCCGTCTCCCTGCCACGGATGCCATGGAGTACGGCGTTTTCCACAATGGGCTGAAGAAGGTTTTTCAGGGTATAGCTTTGAAGAGCCTGCTCTTCTATGTGGATGGTATACTCAAAGTAAAACTGATAGGCAAACTGCTGAATACGTATGTATTCCCGGATCATATCCACTTCCCGGGCTATTTTCAGAATGTTGTTTCCTTTGTTGAGAGCTATTCTGTAAAATTTTACTAATGAATCGATGACTCCTGACAGATTTTTGTTGGGATAGGTCCATTTTATGGCTGAGAGTGTGTTGTACAGGAAGTGAGGATTAATATTTGCCTGGAGGAGATCCACCTCCAGCATGCGCCGCTCTACCTCATAATTGGCGATCTGGCTGTAAACCTCCTTGATTTTGCCCGCCAGCCCGTCGATTTTATGATAGATGGTGTCAAACTCGTTGCTCTCGCCTTTTTTAACAATTTCTCCGCTGCTGATTTGTTCCGCATTGATGCTGTCCACCAGCTGGGTGAGCTGACGGGTTAGCGCATAGGAAATAAAGCGCACCGAAAAGACAAGAACAACCACAATGGCCAGGATAACCGATAGAAGCAGGGCCAGATAGCCCCTTGTTTTTTCTATAACCCCGGCATTGGGGGTATAGAGGGACATGCTGCCCATAGCCGCCTCCAAAACGGCATCGGAACGGTAAAAGCCCTTTGGTACTCCTCCCTGGTGAAAGCTTTGAAGGAGCTCCTCCTCGGTACTCCGGGAAGGGGAGGCCAGTGACAGTACTGCGGTTTTCTCCCTTCGAGCATCGGTGTAAAGGAGGATGCGCCCGTTGACAAGGGCAGGCTCCATTATTTCGCTTATTCTCACAAAGGGGATGGTAATTTCGATGATGCCATACATGTTGTAGGCCGATTCCACTTTACTGTAGAGGTTGACGGTACGGATTCCAAGCATTGTCATATCTTCCCCGTTGGGACGCATGACAAGATCGTAATCCTGAAGGAGCTTCAGCTCTTCTAAAAACTGATCCTCCAGGCTTCCCACCTTTTTAATGTTTTCTCCGTTATAGGCATAAGGATTATTGGTGTAGATGGTAATGTCACTGCCAAAGCTTTCGGAGCTTAAAGCAGCGAAAAGATCGGATGCGTTCTGGTAGTTGGACAGCACGGAGGACAGGTTCTCATCCTTTCGGGTGGTTAAGATAGCGCTGATAAGCTTGTTGTTTTTAATGTAATTCACCTTTTGTATGCTGCTGTAAAAGAGCTTATCCACTGCGGCGGCACCCACGGCCAGATCGTCCTGAGCCTGCCGGATATAGGCGTTCCGGTAATCGGACAGGGTACGTTCAAAAAAGAAAAAGCCAAAAATGAGAAGGGGGCATAAGGTAAAGGTTAAAATAACCGTCATGATTTTCTGACGATAGCTTAAATGAAAGCTTAAACGAATGCCTCCCTCTGTTCCTCTTTGCTTTTTAAGCTTCTTCATCCTGCCTCTTTTCCCGTATATTTGTTTTTGTATTCCATGGGACTAAGGCCGGTGGTTTTCTTGAATACAAGGCAAAAATGGGACTTGTTAGAGTAGCCAACCTGCTCGGAAACGGCATAAACCCTGCTGTCCGGATCCCGCAAAAGCCGCATAGCCGCTTCCATACGACATTCCAGAAGATAATCGAAAATGGTTTTGTCCTCCATTTTTTTGAAAATGTTATTGGCATGGCTTAAGCTTAAATACAGGGCCTTGGCAATATCATTCACCGTAAGCTGCTCGTGGTAGCGCTTTTTAACCAGGGTCTTGATGTCCTCCACCATTCGTGCGTACTGGCCCTTGCTGCCGCTGTGAAGATAACCTACCACGGAATTGACAATATTAAAAAGCCAGCGCCGGATATCCCGGATGGTGTTGAACTGGCTGAGCTTGCTCCATATCATTATGTCGTCGCCAAACACATTGCTGAAGGATTCATGGTTTTCAATCAATAGAATTTGAAGGATATTGGCCACGGAAAAAGCAAAGCTTTTGACATAGCTTTCTGAAAAGCCCCTGTCCATGGCGGCCAGGTATTTGCCTATGAACGCTTCCACACGGCCTTCATTTCCTTCCAGCAAAAGCTCCTTGAGCTCCGAATACAAATCCTGAAGGTTAACCTGCTCCTCAAAGGGCTGAAGCTCCCTGTCGGCTATCTCGGCGTAAGCCACAATACGATCCTCATCGCTGTAAAAGCGGCTTTCCAGAGCCAGCCGGGCTTGCTTGAAAAGCACGTTTACCTCCCCATAGCCCTGATCCGATTCCAGACTGAGGCCTATGGCGGCAGAAAGACCATATTCCTCCTTAAGCCTGTCCTTTACCGACACCACACATTCCAAAAGGAGAGACTCCCTGTTTTGGGTGGAATTGGGGCTAAGAATAGCCACCACCACATAATCGGTTAAGGCAAGCTGGACGGTATGGATCCGGATAGCTTCCCCGGCATATTCCTTGAAAAGCTTCAAAACGGCACACATATCCAGATAGCTGTTTTTAATGTCACCCTGGCCTTTTGTGGAGCTGTTGCCGGACAGGCGCAAAAAGGCGACCTGAACCAGGCTGTCGGCAGGCGGGTTAATTTTGAGAAATTCCCCCCGCTGGCGAATGTCCTCCGGTTCCGTCAGGCTTCCTATGACAAGCTCTCTGAAAAACTGATCCGTAAAAAGGGGAAGAGACCTTTGTATGAAGGATAACATTTCCGCCTTCTCGTTGTTTATAAGCTCCTGGGAACGACGCTTGTCAAGAACCTTCTCAATGGCTTCCCTGAGCTCCTCCACAACAATAGGCTTAAGAACATAGGATTCCACATCCAGGTTAACTGCCGATTTGGCAAAGTCGAACTCATCATGGCAGCTCATAAAAATGGTTTTGATATCCAGGCCCCTGTTTCTTAAAATACGGACCATTTCGATGCCGTTCATAACAGGCATGGCGATGTCAGAAAGAAGAATGTGCGGATTGTCTTTTTCCACATTTTCGATAACCTGTCTGCCGTTGCTGTAGGAGGCTACCACCTGGATACCCATGCCTTCCCAGTCCACTGTGTTAAGAATGCCGTTTCTATCCAGCGGATTATCGTCTACGACAACCAGTCGGTACATGCGCCACACTCCTTGAATGCTTCGTTTATGTTCGCTTGAGAGAACGAAAATAATGTAGGAATTGGATTAGATAATTATATACCCAGGCCCTTTTAAGGTCAGGACCCATTCTGCTTTAATTATAACGGAAACAGCCGCAATAACGGAAGAACAAAAAGAAATGAAAAAAATGGGGGAGGCAGCGGCCGTTTTAATCGGTACAGAGACCGCTGCCATATAAAATAAGACGGCCCCACAAACTGCGGAGCCGCTGTAGAAGCTAAATCAGCGATTACGTCCTGGAGTATGCTTAAACGACCAGAATGGCAAAAAAAGTGGATCCGATATTAAAACACCTCTTTTGCACTATAAAAGCCTTCCTAGAAGCACCTTCTGCTTCGAACACCTTTAAAAAGGATTTCCGCACGCATGGATTCAACTTCCAAAGTCAAAAAAAAAGGTAATTCCGAGGGGGAGCTAAGTTGGTTGGACTCTGATAGAGAGCCTTAATAACGTTAGCATGTCTCATGACTATATTAGCTTATGGCCGGTTTAGAAATAAATTGCTTTTTGAGTTATTTTTTCATTGGTTTCCGTTGTATCTATTACCCATAAAAGGCAAGGTATTGAAGCTCTCGCGAGCTTGTGACAACGGTATTTCGGGTTTGTTGAAGTATCTTGGATTTCGTTGTTTTTTATTGCTATATGTTGTATTATAGCAGTAAGATGATTTCGCGAGGTTCCTTATGAATAGAAAACTGTCAATCCTTTTAGTTGAAGATGATCAGGCGGCGTGCAAAGAGTTCGTTGAACAAACGGAAGAGCTGGAGGATGTATCGCTTATCGGTGTTACGAATAATTCAACGAAAGCTATTGATTATGTTAAGGACTTTCTGCCGGATGCCATCGTATTGGACCTGGAGCTTCACAATGGAAGCGGAAATGGATTAATGGTCCTGCAGGAATTAAAGCATCTTCTATTAGATGTTACCCCTTATGTACTCATTACAACCAATAATTCCAGTGCAATGACCTATGATTATGCACGCCAATTAGGCGCTGATTTCATTATGTCAAAGCACCAGAAGGACTATTCCTCAAAAAATGTGCTGGATTTTTTAAAGATGATGAAGCCCGTTATACACAGCCGCAGACAAAACACAGCAGGTGTCCATGCCACTACCGAGTCGCCTGAACAGCGCAATAAAAGAACCGTATCAAAGATTATTGCGGATCTTAACCATGTGGGAATCAGCCCCAAGGCTACCGGCTATCAATATCTTATTGATGCCATACGGCTGGTTATAAAGCAGCCCACCCATAACCTGTGCAATATTATCGGCGAAAAATACGGAAAAACGGAGTCCAGTGTGGAGCGAGCCATGCAGAACGCCATCAACAAGGCCTGGAGAACCGCAGATATTGACGACCTGTTGAAGTATTACACAGCCAGAATAAGCTCAGAGAAAGGCATACCTACCATGACAGAGTTTATTTATTACTATGCGAACAAGATTAAAATGGACAATTAATGGATAACTAAAAGGAAGAAGAGCAAAAAAATAAGCCGCACTTTTGTGCGGCCGTTGGATGGTTTAGATGCTCCACCAGTAATAGAGTTTTTCCCAAATATACTGCCACATAAATCTTCCCTCCCGCTAAGTTTTTTTCCTTTGACAACACTATATAGGAAGCGGGGGGAAATAGAAGTTTGTTGATGTGTTGTGCTTTATGTAGATTTTTGTTGTATTATGAATAAGAGGTGATGGGTGTGACAGTAACCGTTGTAAAGTATTTCTTCGTAATCCTCTGCTGCTTTAATATTTTTATAAAGCTATTGCGAATACAGCCGCAAAAAAAGATGAATGTTCAGAGCCTTCTTTTTTCTTTAATGATGGCCTTTGGCTTTTATTTTCTAAGAGCCAGTGTTCCTCCTCTCAGTATTATTATCGCAACGGGACTGTTCGTATGGTTTGTGAAATATCTTTTCAACATGCCGGTAAACACCTGTGTCACAGCATCCGTTATCTCATTTGGCATGAGCTACCTTGCTTTTTGGTTTGCAACAGTTGTTATGATTCCGTTTAATTATTCAATTGTATTTATTGCAGGCTTTAAAGAGCTTTCGGAGCTTATCTTTGTTTGCGGGATAGGTCTGATTCAAATACTGGTAACCACACTTCCCTTTAGATTGCGGCGTCTCAAAAACGGTATGCCCTTTTTGACAGAGTTTGGTTCAAGTGAGGTAGGCGTTTACATAAGTGTGTCTCTATTAATCGCCGCATCCTTTTTTGATGTTAATAAAGAAGCCGATATTGTGTATGTCATTCCGTTTTTCTTTGTTTTCATAAGCGGCTTAACTCTTGTTTTCTGGTGGCGGAACCGTATTGCGAAAAATTACATAGAAAAGGTCAAGGCGAAAGAAATTGAGGCCTTGCAAAATACCATTCAGGAAAAGGATGCGGAAATTGAAAAGCTCAAATACCATAATGACGAGCTGGCAAAAATTATTCACAGGGACAATAAGCTGATCCCGGCCATGGCCTTTTCCGTGAGGGAATTCCTTTTGAATGCCGAGCAGGATGAAGATCGTAAGGCACTGCCCCAGAAAGGAAAGGCCTTATTAGAGCAGCTAGAGCAACAAACCAAGGAACGAACCGGTATTGTTGAAAGCTATGAATTCAGGGCTAAAAGGCTTCCCTTAACCTATGTTCCCTCCATAGACGGCATCCTTTCATACATGCTGCAAAAAGCGAAGGAACACCAGATTGAAATGGATTTATCATTGTCAGGAAGTGTGAAATATTTAACGGAAAACTTTATTACCGAAATGGACCTCAAAACCCTGCTGGCGGATTTAATTGAAAATGCCATAATTGCGTCCAAACGACGGGAAAAGAAAAATATTATGGTACATATGGGAATTGAAGATAAATGTTATTTGGTTGAGGTTTTTGACAGCGGAGTGCCGTTCACTCTGGAAACCCTTTCACTAATGGGTCTTAAGCGGACAACGACACACGCCGATGAGGGAGGCAGCGGAATAGGTATCATGACGCTGTTTGAAATTCTTCAGAGAACCCGTGCCAGCCTTGTTATTGAGGAATTCAACGGTCACGGCCTCTTTACAAAGAAGGTATCACTGTGCTTCGACGGCCTTGGACAGTACAGGATTAAAACGGACAGAGCCGATGAAATCCGGCTGCTGTCCAAACGGGAAGAGCTTTTGGTTGAGTTTTCAGGCTAATAAATTTATTATTTATAAGGAGCAATCTAAAGCATAAAAACGTAAATAGATAAAAACGTAAACGTAAACGTAAACATAAACGTAAACATAAACATAAACGTAAACATAAACATAAACATAAACGTAAAAAGAAGCCTGCCGGTACTGGTTAACCCCAATACTGACAGGCTTCTTTAATAGCTTATTCTTTTTAGCCACTTTTAGCCACGCTTTTTAGATGACATTTTATCAAAAGCTTTACCTAATTTACGCTTGTCAAGGCTCATTGACCATGCCGGTAAACAGCACCTGAGTGCCTGCGTCGTAAGTATCGCTGTACAGCACGAAGACAAAGGGCTTATTGCAATCCATAACAAAAGGCTCTGTGGGCTGGGGCATTGACGTGCCATTCGCAGTCATTACCGTTACGGCGGCAGCGGTGGTACCCTTTTCGTCAACCTTGATCACGGCCTTATGCGCCGCATCGGACAGCCAAACAGGAATGGTTTCTTCCAGCAGGCCGCCTGTCAGAGGAGCAAGCGCCTCATCAAACAGGGGAACGCCAAGTGCCTTCAACGTGTCTGTTAGCTTGAGAATGTCGCCGTCAATGTTGAAGCGGGGCAGCAGGAGCTTGCCGGTTGCCCGGATGGCGTCGTTTTGAATTTCTTCAAAATAGTCGCTTGTTAAGGACGACAAAAGTGACGTGGCGTCTCCGTCCTTCGGAAGAAGAATGTAAAGGCCGCCTCCTGAGCTGAATCTTAAGGGCATGGCCTGAAGCTTATCGTCCTCGTAATAGGTTTGCCCGTCGCCTTCACGGAGCATGTAAAAGGCTTTGGTTTCACCATTGGGTGAGTGGAACGCATCCTCCCGTGTTTCAGAGACGTTGAATTCTCTTTCCCATCTGTCGGAGAAGTAAATGGCGTTGGCAATAGCCGCAACCGTTTCCGGATCGAATTCATTTACAATATTTTTAATCAACCCTTCGGTGTTATCGCTTGCCCAGTTATTGACCGCATCGACGGCTTCCTTTGAGCCAAAATCCACCTTCATGACGCTGCCCCGGTAGTAATCCATAAAGACCTGGGCAAAGGTTTTGTTCGGGGTTACATTATTGCCAACAAAGAGGGCGTTTGCAATTTTAAGGGGATTGTTATAATCCTTCTCCCCGTATTCTTTTGCAAACTCTTTCTCCCGTACATTTGTCAAATCGTACAGCATCCTGGAGGCTGCGATGTTTAAATCCTCCACACTGATGCCGGAGGCATTTAATGCTGTAAGAAGCTCCGTTCTTATGTCCCCGCTTGTTGCGTTAACCAGGGCAGCCAGGGGAAGCCAAACGGAATAAGGGGAGCTGACCAGGTTTTTATTGCCGGCATCCTCTGCGAGAATCCCGCTTAGCTTAAATGCAAAATCATTCGCGCCTTTTGCAGCCGCTTGAACGCTGGGGCTTTGTTCGCCTAACACAGGCGCTTGAAGCTCCTTTGCGGTTACAGCCACGATACTTGCCGCATCGTTTCCGTTATTCATTATTGTTCTCCCCGTGCATCCGGTCAAAGCGATGGCCCCAAGCAGAAAGGATGCAACGACGGATGCCATTTTTATGTTTTTCATCGGAATCATCCTCCTTTATATAATAAGACGACTCCGGATGCAGTTGGTTCAGATTTGGATTTTACTTAAACTGAATCAGAAGCGGTCCCTAAACGGCAATCGTGACTGCCTGTATGGGCGGTTTCCACTGGCTTATCGGGAAAAAGCGGCTGATGATCAACCTGTAAATTATGGATAGCGGCTGATGAACGTTTGTTTTGAAGAAATGATTGTAATAGGTTGTTGATTGCTTAACCAAGGATGCCTATTGTGTTAATTCTCCTTTGCGCTGCAATGCGCCGCGTATTTGGTCCTTAATGGTGATATCTATAAATTTAAGAAGCTCGTCGGGAGCCAGTTTTATTTCTCCCAGGAGCCAGCTTTCCACCATTGCCGCCAGCGTAACGGAATAATAATGGGTTATAAACTCGCCATAATCCTGGGAAACATTGGGGAGCTGCTCGGCAATGGCATGCACAGTCTTTTCAATAAGAGCATGAATATCATCATAGAAAAACCTTTTAAGGTGATGGTGGCCCAAGGAATAAAGGGCGCACAGGCATACCTCTTTATTTTCCTCAATGTAGCGTAAAAGCTGCATAATGCCGTCCTGCCATAAAAGAACACCCTCATGGCCTGCCATGAGCTTTACCGCTTCCTCCTGATACATCCATTTGACCATGGCGTAAATGTCTTCAAAATGATAATAAAAGGTTTGGCGGTTGACGCCGCAGTCCTCTGTGATTTCACGTATTGATATTTTTTCGAGAGGCTTTTTTGCCATGTGTTTTTTTAGCGACTGAACCATCAAACGCTTTGTCATATCGCTGCTTAGTGAATTGGGCATTATTCTACCTCCTGTAAATAATTATTATATGTCATTGATAATAAAAAAACAAATACTAAAAACTTGCTAAAAACTTGCTATACAATCAGGGGTGATTTGTCGGGTAACGCGACAAATCACCCCTGATTGTATATGGATGCAGGTGCTTTTCAGAATTAGAATGAGAGCAACACGAAGTAGATGGGAGGTTTTATTTATGAAATCGAAAGTTTATGACATCGTGCTGCACAGCCCTATGGGGCCTAAAAAAGGAACATTGACCCTCGTACAAGAGGAGGGCGGATATTCCGCCGATATCTTTCTGATGAAGAACTTAAATCATTTTAAAGCTGCATCGGTACGCGCCAACGAATTTTTGCTCACCGGAGCTTTACGGACACTGATTGGAGAGGTGGCTTGTACAGTCAATGTGAAAATTAAGGACGGCATCCTGTCGGCTGTTGCCGATACGGCAAAAGGCATTATGAAGGTAGATGGCCGTTTAGCTGAATCCAACAGTGAATAGCAAAAATTACAGAAAGTTAAGGAGTGAAAAAAATGGCTTTTGTTGAGTTCAATAGTGTCCGCAAAGTATACCAAAGCGGTGAAATAAAGGTTGAGGCGGTCAAGGGCGTTGATTTTGTCATTAATGAAGGGGAGCTTGTCATTATGGTTGGCTCTTCGGGAGCGGGAAAAACAACGATTCTAAATATGCTTGGCGGCATGGATACCTGCACCTCGGGGGATATCTTTCTTGACGGCTCCCAAATCAGCAAATACAACCGTAATCAGCTTATACAGTACCGCCGCGAGGATATCGGATTTGTTTTTCAGTTCTATAATCTGGTCCAGAATTTGACCGCGTTAGAGAATGTTGAGCTTGCCGCTCAGATCTGCAAGAATCCTCTTGATGCTGAAAAATGCTTAGTTGATGTGGGCTTGGGCGAGCGTATCCATAACTTCCCGGCACAGCTTTCAGGCGGTGAGCAGCAGCGTGTCGCCATTGCCCGAGCGCTTGCCAAAAATCCAAAGCTGCTGCTATGCGATGAGCCCACGGGTGCCCTGGACTATAAGACCGGCAAAAACATACTAAAATTATTGCAGGATACCTGTCGCATTAACAATAAAACAGTGGTGATTATCACCCATAACGCTGCATTTGAAGCGATAGGCGACAGAGTGATCCGCGTAAATAGCGGAACGGTCACAGAGGTTCGGGAAAACCCCGATCCCATGCCTGCGGAAAGGGTTGAATGGTGATGAAAAGCGCATTCCAAAAAAGCTCGGCACGAGCGGTTAAAAGTACGAGTACCCGTTTTATCTCCATCGTTCTGATTTCCTTCCTTGGAGCAGGTATCTTTGCGGGCCTGGCTGCAACCTCACCCAACATGAAGCGGGTGGGGAACGACTACTATGACCAGCAAAACGTCATGGACGTCCGACTGCTGTCCACCTATGGCTTTACGGATGAAGATGTGGAAGCCATACGAGGCACGGAGGGCGTATCCGGCGTTATGGCAAGCTATTCGGTCGATTCTGCGGGCTCCGTTGAGGATAAAGACTATACCTTCCGTATAAATGGCTTATCGGCCGTCCTCGATGCCTCCGACCCGGATTATATAAACCAGTTAAAAATGGTTGGAGGGCGCATGCCTGAAAATGACAATGAGGCTATTATTATACAACCCTCCATCGGACTGAAAAATATTACCCTTGGCAGTACGGTTTCGCTGAAAGAAAGCTCCAATGACGCCCTTCCCGATACCCTTGACCGATTGAGCTATACCATTGTTGGCATTGCGGAATCGCCGTATTATTTGTCCTTTATGCAGGGAAATACCTCCGTGGGAAGCGGAAAGATTGATTACGTCCTCTATGTTACCCGGGATAATTTTATTGTTGACGGCTATACGGATATGTATGTAACCGTGGCGGGGGCAAAGGAGCTGGAGGCTTTTGAGGATATCTATTTTGATCATGCGGAGGTTACCGTTGAACGGCTTGAAGCCCTTGCGGGAGAACGGCAGACCCTCCGGAGGGATGAATTCCAATCCGATCTGACCGAAGCAAAGCAGGAATATGCCGATGCCGACAGGGAAGCGGATGAAAAGCTGGCTGATGCCAGAACCGAACTGGAAGACGGT
>JAFADM010000267.1 GCA_023424865.1 Bacillota bacterium
GTGTTCAGTACCATAAGCGCGAAGCTGTCATAGGAACGAAGTGCCTGGCTAAGCTCCTTTTGCAGGGTTTTTTCTTTGATTATAAACCCCACTGCTCCGTCTCCTGTTTTTTTAGATGAGGGAACAGGGAAAAGGTACAAAAGATCCGATGTCCCCTGCGTTGTGGCCAGTACCTCCCGGAGGCGGTCTTCCCTCTCCTTAAATGCATGAATCAGCCTGGTTCCGCTTTCCTCCGTCAGCTTTAACGTTTCATAGGCAAGGGTTGCCGATTTGCTTTTGCCTTGGGTGGTATAGATTTCATCCGCGTTATAGCACAGGAACATCATATCTACCAGTTTCATGGAATATTTGTAGTTCTGCAGCTGTTTTATGCCGTTTAAAGCACTGTTTCCCTGACTGACAAAGGCTTGCTTTTGAAGCTTGGAGTCCACATAGATACGGTTGGCAACTTCTGAAAAGTCAGACATATTGCTTTCCAGATTATTGACAATGTGTGCAAGCTGAGCAGAAGTCGATTCCTTTATTTCGTTCTTGATAAAGGAAAACACCTTTCCAACCAGAATGCTCCCAAACAAAAACACAAGTAAAAAGAGAGAAAGATAGCCTACCGTATATTGAACGATAACACTTTTCTTAGCCAATCGATTCTCCCCCCTTTGTTGCATGAGGTCCAACAAGTACTCCTATGGCTGCTTCGTTATTGTAGCATAGTCCTTGTACGAGTCCTATACTCAAGCGAAGAACTCAGCTATCCGGCGGATTGTTCAGCCGGATAGCTGTTTTATAAATTCGGGAGCTTTGCTTTTGGCAAGACTCCGGACAAGGTTCAGGGGTTGCAGCTTCAATTAATCCAGACCGTAATAACGGTTGTATGCCGTCTGGTACACATCTGTCAGCTCATCCGCCTTCATGGCTTTCACCTGGGCAACATAGGTGTCCCAGTAGGATTCCACATCGTATTCTCCGGTTATAAAGCCAATATACATTTGATCCAGGTAGGAGCCGAGATCTGTGGCAATGGTGGCGATCTTCTCAGATTCCTCATCCGTGAATTTAAGATAATTCTGGAAGGCAATCTTTGCGTAGGGTTGCTGTCTTTCAGCCGTAAGCCTTCCGCCTTCGGTGGTAGGAGGCTGAACCCATTTGTCCCGGTTCCAACGGGGAACCAGCATCGCCGTCAGATAGCGATCGGCATTGCCATAATCTTTGTTCACCGCTGTAATCACCCAGGCATCCTTAAAACTGGTATCCACCGTATAATCCACGCCTTCTATACCCCAAAAGGCAATCCGTGAAGCTTCCTCACTGAAAAGATAGTCAATGAGCAGCATCGCCACCTCCGGGTACTTGGTTGTAGCCGCTACAGCGCCAATATTGGTCTGATAAGGTGCGCCGCTTATAATGAGAGGTTCTGAGCTCACCTTGCTGGTGATAGGCGTAAAGGATTCGAAGCGGTAGTCCGGGCTCTCATCAACAGCAGGCACCCCCGAGAATAAGCCGTATGCGTTAGAAAGCCGTTTGGCTTTCGTTTCATCAGTGGTCTGGGTGAAGAGCTCCGGATCAATGAGGCCTTCCTCATAGAACTTTGCCATCTCCGATAATAAGTACTTGTATTGGTCGGTGGTTTCAACAAAAAACACCTTATCGCCGGCTGCATCAAAGAGGGCGCCTTCCCAGGGCCAGTAGCTGTTTAAGCCCACCCAGGAAAGAATCATCCTCTTGAAAGATTTGGGTTCACCGCCAATACCAAGCTCATCCTTTTTTCCATTTTTGTTGGCATCGTTTTCAAGGCTGGCTTTCAGAACGGTATACAGCTCTTCCATAGTTGTCGGGGTATCGAGATTAAGATTCTTGAGCCAGGTGTCATTGATGGAATAGGTCACCATTGCCTTTGATCCGTTAAAGGATGGCAGCGAATAGATATTGCCGTCTGGAGATACCGAAGCACCATAGGCGTAATCAAGGGCTTCAAAGCATGCCTTAATATTGGTGCCAAGGTTTTCAATATAATTGTTCATGATAAGAACCTGGCCGTTTTTGCCGTAATTCATCATATCCGCATCGGTTATGTCACAGCGGAAAAACAGATCCGGCAAATCATTGCTGGCCATGATAAGCGGAATCTTCGTCTTTACCTCTTCCGCAGAATAAGATTCGATTGCCAGGGTTATACCGGTTTTTTCCTCAAGCCATTTCCAAAGCCCGGCATCGCCGGCGGAGCTGAAGGGGCGTCCCGTATCGTTCTGTGTGAGGACTTTCAAGGTAACAGGCTCATTTACAATGGGCAGGCTGCCTACATTATAAAGGCTTTTTGCCTCCGGGGAGGCCGTTGATGAGGATAAAGGCGTTGCAGTTGAGGCAGGAGCATCCGGGCCGCCTGCTTTGCCGCACCCTGCGCCTACTATTAGTACGGCAGCAAGAAGAAATGAGAGCGGTTTTTTGAGTCTAATCATGTTTTCCCTCCTGTAGTCTATTTCGTAAACGAATAAATTCGCTTAACAGTAAGTTCATAAACTTTTTATAACATCCGAATTTTGGTCACCCTTTTACTGAACCTATCATGACACCCTTGGCAAAATACTTCTGCAAAAAGGGGTAGGCAATCAATACGGGCACGATGGAAACAACAATGATACAATACTGCATAATGCCGGATAACTGAATATTTTTCGTCACCCCGGCCGACAACTCTATCTCGCCCTTGTCAATCATTTCCTGAAGGGCTTCTACGGACCAAAGCAGGCGTCTGAGAACCAGGGAAAGAGGGTACTTGGAATCATCGCGCAGATAAATCATCTCCGTAAAATAGGAATTCCAGCGTGCTACCCCGAAATAAAGAGCCATTACTGCAATAATAGGCTTTGAAAGCGGCAGAACTATTTTAGCAAAGAACCTCCCGTTACCGCAGCCGTCAATAATGGATGCCTCGTGAAGCTCCTGAGGAATGGTCGAAGAAAAGAAGGTTCTCGAAACAATGATATTATAGGCGGAAGTGAGCCCGGAAAGGATGATGACTGTCTTCGTATTCAGAAGGCCCAGATTGCTCACATTCAGGTAGCCGGGTATTAAGCCGCCGCTTATAAACATTGTGACCAGAATAAAGCCCATGAAAAGCCCTCTGCCGAGGAAATCCTTGCGGGAAAGGGCATAAGCACAGGGAAGGGTAACCGCAAGGCCGCACAGAATAGAAAATACCGTATAAAGCAGGGTGTTGGCATATCCCAGCCAGATGCTTTTATTCTGTAAAATAGAAGTATAGCCGATTAGCGTAAAGCCATTGGGAACAAGATAGCTTCCCACTACCTGACTGCTGAAGGATACCACGAAGATATAGTAGAGCGGATAAAAGCAGACGGCAAAGATTACAGCAGATAATGCATAGTTAATCAGATCAAATACTTTGTCCGACAAGCATTGTGAGCGCCATTTGGATTTTGCTTCCGCCTTCATTTCAAGCGTGTTTTTTCTATTTAAAACCATAACTTTCTCCTCCTTATTACCACAGGCTGCTGTTCCTATCCAGGGCTCTTGTAATACCATTGGCTAAAATCAGCATGGCAGCGTTGATGATTGAATTAAAAAGGCCCACGGCTGAAGCGAAGCTGTATTGAGCTCCCTGCATGCCTGCCCTGTATACATAGGTTGAAATAACCTCTGAAAAAGCGAGGGTCGCACTATTTTGCAGGAGATATGTTTTTTCAAAACCAACGCTTATAATGGAACCGCAGCGCAAAATAAGCATAATGACAATGGTTGGAACCAAAACAGGCAGATTAATGTACCACATGCGCTTAAGCTTATTGGCGCCGTCTATCTCGGCTGCCTCCAGAAGCCCCGGATCAACACCCGACAAGGCGGCAAAATAAATAACAGACGCCCACCCTGTCTCCTGCCAGACTCCGGATATTACATAAATCCATTTAAAAGCAGGCCCATTGGTTAAAAGATTAATGGATTTCAGACCCCAGAGGGAACGGATTTCATTAATCAGGATACCAACAAGACCGTTCGAGGGGCTTAAGAACAAGGTGACCGCCCCGCACAGAACAACCATGGATATAAAATGCGGCGCATAGGTAACCGTCTGAACCAGCTTTTTGTACCGGGTATGGGTTATTTCATTAAGCATAAGAGCCAGAAGGATTGGACAAGGAAAAAAAGCAAAACTCAACAAGCTGATTACCAGGGTATTTTTCATGACCGCAGGGAACCAATAGGATTCAAAGAAACGTGTAAAATGCTTGAATCCTATCCAGGGACTCATGCCAAAAGCATCTCCAACCTTATAATCCTGAAAAGCAATCTGCACGCCATAAATAGGTATGTAATGGAAGATGATGTAATATGCAATGACCGGCAAAACAAATAAATACAGAATCCAGTTAACCCGGATCTGATGCAGAAGCTTGCTTTTACTTCTGCTTTTTTTTAATACCAGTGATTCTGGCTTTCTGTCTTGATACCTGTCCACATAATTTGTCATAGGCTATTTCCTTTTCTTCATGCAATTTGGTTTTGTAATAGATGACAATTTTAACGAACTTTTATGCAATATTATAGTTCAATCTAAACATCTCCTATTTGTCTTGTACATTGGTGAAAATCGAAGCAAAAGTATCTTTCTTCCCTGAAAAGCCTGCATAGGGTGCTAAACCGTCTTCTTTTGGGATATCCTTTTCTAATTTCACCAATTGGAAAAGTTAATAAGACCGAAATAAAAGCGGGAGTGTTCCTTTCATAGGTACCTTACAATCTCAGGAACACTCTTTGTTAAATTAAGCGCAATAGGCGAAATTGGCATAATTAAGCGATAACTCAAAGGAGCAAGGCACCTTGTACCTTGCTTTTAATACCGCAGCGGTGCAATCCTTCCATTTTCGCCAATTTACATTTCACTACTGCTGTGTTTATATACTTTAAGAAACTAAAAAACGCCAGAAATTTGAACCTTCATGTTAAGGCTTTTATTAAGGAAAGTAAGGAGATATCTTTTATGACTATCAAGCCGGTTAGACAATACAACCTGGGAATGAGTGTATCACAGGTTCGCTCTGCTAATGTGGATCTTGGACAAGGGAAAAAAGGAATGCTCTTTGTATATTCGGCTAGTCCCGGAGTAGATCCCGGGGAAGAATATGTTACCGTTCCCCCTGAAAAACTCAAGGTCGCCGTATTTACCGTTGAAGGTGAGCGCCTCTGGGAAAGAACCCTGTCGGAAGGCGTTATTCCCGGTGTTTGGTTTTGTCCTGTTATTCCCTTTGATCTGGACGGGGATGGTGTGGATGAAATATATCTTATTGAGAATAACAGCAAGGCTCCCTTCTCACTTTCTCACCGCCGTCTGCGAAGGCTGGACGGACTTACCGGAGAAGTAACCGGCGATTGGCCCTGGCCCAGATACACGGAAAACGAGCCCCTCTCCCACTGCTACCGCTGGTATCTGGTCGGCGGCTATGTTCACGGTGAGCCTGTCTTAGTATGCTCACAGGGTACATATGGCGATATGTTTCTGCAAGGGTATAACAAGGGGATGGAAAAACGATGGGAAATTAAAATTAAAGAGGAAGATCCAGGCCCCCGCACAAGCCATGTCACCCCTGTTTGGGATTATAATAGCGATGGAATTGACGAGCTGTTCTGGGGTGAACGTATTCTGAGTCTGGATGACGGTCATGAAATCGTCTGCTGCGATCCGAAATATCACGGCCATTCCGATGTGGTAATTCCCTTTGAAAATTATAAAGACGGCAAATATTACCTCTTTACATGCCGTGAGGATCATGAGACAGAAGGAGAAAACCGTGTACAGATTTTTAATATGGACGGAACGGTGGCGTGGAACGCCATCCCCTCCGGACATATGCACAAGGCTTGGTTGGCTAATATAGGCGATAATTACGAGAAAACAGCCATGTCCATGCGAGTGGATTGGCGGCCTACCGCAACGGGCTATGAGCATGCCTACGACGGAGAGTTTTATTTTGATGCCTATACCGGCGATCCTGTGGAATGGAAGCTGCCTATACGCGGCTCCGACCTCATTCCCCTGGATATAAACGGAGACGGTTACCACGAGTTTATTGCCATAAACGGCACACGAAAAGGCGATATTATTGATCGCCACGGAAAACTTCTGGGACAAGTTGAAGGAGCAATTGTCCGCGACGGCAAAATGCTGGATCTGCCCGGTGAACAGTTTATGCTCCATAGGGATAAGGCATCGTATGTTGAAATTTATCATGACAGTGCTGCGGTGGACAGCCCAATGCTGCTGCACAGGCATAACAGCGGCTACCACCGTTACATGCTTAAGCTGACGGCCAGCGGCTACAACTCCGGAACGGCGGTGACCTGCGCTATTTAAATTTGAGGGCTTACTGTCTGCCCTTGAAGCAATAAGCCCTCAAACGAAAAAAAACCTTTCTGTCATAGCAACGGAAAGGAGGACATGATTCAATATTTTAGCCTTAAATGCAGCAGTAGAGGCGGCAAGCGCCGGTGCTGCAGAGGAGCGTGTCGCCGCCGGTCAGGAGCTTTCCTCTCAGGCTGAAACAATGACGTGACTGGTTACAGCCTTTAAAATTGCTGAAAACAGCTGACCTGGCCGGCGGCATACACACAGAGCCTCTCTCTTATCTGGATAAATGACACTGTTTTATTTCATTTAATAGCTGCTTACTCAAGATGCTCTTTTAAAAACGATTGAAAATCACTGTCCACCTTGTGGCGGGATATAAATTCAATGCTGGGATAGTATTTCATTTCGAAAGACAGGCCGTTTTGCCCATAAACGACAATACTGTGAGAATTGGCCAAGGCATCGCTGCCCATGCTTCCGCTGCTGCCAGGCACTGCTCCCGGTGTGTCGGAGGCCTGTTCGTTCAGGGTAACTTCGTTGGATACAGGAGGCACCTGAGGCTCATCCATGACAGGCAGGTCGGTTTGGTAGCCGCTGTCAGGAGCAAGGCCTGAATTAACGTTCGGAGCAATGTCAGGAGCAAGGCCGGGCTTATCGTTTGGCGCAATGTCAGGAGCAATAGTCGAACTGCTCTCCTTACCATTGAACAGGCTGTCGAAATACGCGTCACTGGAGTTTTTCAGAGCGGAAAAGTAGTTGTAAAAGGTTTCAATCTCATCCGGCTCCAGCTCCTTGCCGTCAATGGTGACCTTTTTAATATCAGTATAGGCATGGATACCGTACACTTTCAGGTACTCAATCATATCCTCATCCTGATTGTTTTCATAGCTTTTGAATGTAAAGAAGGAATAGAGTTTGTAGCTGTCGCCGTCTTTCATTGCAACAACAGCATCGGAGCCTGCCGGAATGTAGGCGTACACTTCTTTTCCGGTGTCATTTCCCTCGGTAACAGTCCCAAGCTTAGCGCCAATCTGGCTTTGAGACACTGTCTCTTCAAAGCCGTACTTTTTTAACAGATCACCGCTGAGGGGAACGTATTGCTTGTTGTCAAACCCAATTCTGCTATCCTTTGCAATAGCGTCTTCCGGTATGTTTGGACTTGTGGGAACCCGGTTGTCAAACAGATGGGGCAAGGAAAAGATACTTACCAGCACAGCCAGACACAGGCACGCTGCGGCAGCTGAATATTTCATCCAGTTTCTTTTTATTGGTGCTTTTATTGGCATGGCTGCGTTGGCAACAATATCGTCGTCAATTCGCCCGATAGCTTTATAGAAAACATCTTTTTTCATAGTGCAACACCCTCGCTTTCAAGAAATAATTTTAATTTGTTTCTGCACCTGAACAGTATGGATTTAATTTTGCTTTCACTCATACCATACTGAGCGGCAATGGATGCAATGGAATCGGAATACCAATACCGCCGTACAAAAACAGTTCTGCTCTCTTCCGGAAGTTTTCTGAGAAAACGGCTGATAAGCTTCCCTATCTGATCCATTTCAAGCTCATCCTCCACACTGCTTTTTGAAGACAGACAATCTTCAAGCTCATTTAAAATGAGTTCCATTTCGCCGCCGCCGCGCTTCTCAGCTTTTCTTTTTTTATATATGTTCAGTGCAAGATTTCGTGTGATCCTCCCCAAATAAGAGGACAGCAACGCCGGGCGGTTTTGCGGCATAGAATTCCATGCCTGCAGGAAGGTGTCGTTGACACATTCCTCAGCATCTTCGGTGTTTGCCAGTATATTCATGGCGATGCTGCGGCAATAACGGCTATATTTTTTTGAGGTCTCGGTGATAGCGGATTCAGAGCGCACCCAGTATAAATCCACTATTTGATTGTCATCCAACGCATTCCCCCCTTTGCAGGTGTTAAGGCCTTACACTCATAAAGACAACAAAAAACAAATTCGGTTGCACAGGGCGACTCTCTGATAAAAATTATTTTTTATTATTGTGGTTCCAATTATACCATAGGTCATTTTGTAGTAAGCCGTTAAAGGAAAAGGTTTGTCATTTGTAAGCATTTTATAGGGAACCTGAGATATAATGTAGATAAGAGACCGGTGATTCATTAATCAATGAACAAGGTTTTGAATCACAAGATCAACCTGTATGGGCACAGGAATAAGATAACAGGAGAAGGCAAATGAAATATAAAAAAATAAAGCTTCTTATTATATTCGTGCTGTTCACACTGATGTTAATTCCGGGCATGGCTCCCGTATTCGCCAAAGAAGAGGCCATACCTTCCATTACGATTGATGTTCTACTGGAGAGGGACGGAGCTGCGGTTATAACGGAGGTCTGGGAGGTAAGTGGTATCTCCGGCGGCACGGAATATTATAAGGCTCTTGATAACATGGATGGTATAAGTGTCCACTCGCTTCGCGTTTGGGATGAGTCGGGGACGCAATATAAAACGCTGTCCAGCTGGGATACGGATCGCTCACTTAAAGAAAAGTCCGGTACCTGCGGCATTTTGGAAACCGCCAAGGGCTATGAGCTTTGCTGGGGCATTGGCAGTTACGGTAATCACACCTATACCATCCAGTATACTCTGGAAGGTTTGGTAAAAGATTACGGTGATTATGCGGGCTTCTATCATCAGATTATATCGGAGCTTTCAAGCGCGCCTGAAGCCGCCTCTATTAAAATTCGCTTGGCAGATACGGTTTTAACGGCGGATAATGCTCAAATCTGGGGGTATGGCTACACAGGAGAAGTGGCCATTGGCAGCGACGGAACCCTTGAGGCTTTCACCACTGAGGCCATGGGCAGCGGGGACTATGTAAACTTGCTCTGCCGTTTTGACAGAAGCCTGTTCCCCCTGGCTGCAAAAGCCGACAAGTCGTTTGAAAAGCTTAAGGAGGCTGCTGAAAACGATAATTCCAATACAGCCGGTTATATCATTCTTGCTGTATTGGGGGCAGCCAGTGCGGTGACTGTCATTTTGGCCGTTTTCTTCTATTCACGCGTCAAGCTGGCAGATGGTACAATAGTAAGACTTCCTAAAAGAAAGCAAATCGACTCTATTGGTACGGTTCCCTTCGGCAGGGATATTTCTAATGTTTATGCCGCCATGAATTTGCTGCGCAGAGGGATTTCCTTTGAGCATCTTATGAGCGCCTATCTGATACGCTGGCAGGAGGCGGGCTTCATAAGCATTGAAGAGCGGGAGGTCAAAAGAGGATTCCACAGAACAAAAAAGGAGGAAGCCATTGTGCTTAACCCCAACAAAGCACCCAAACAAAGAGTGGAGCATAGCTTGTATGATATTTTAATCAATGGTGCTGATGAGGACTTTATACTCTGGACCTCCGATGTGAAAGCACAAGCGGCGGAATTTTATGAAAAGCTTACGAAATGGGCGGAAGAAGTGAAAAGTGAAGGCCAGAGAGGGCTGCTTCAATCAGGTGCTGCGGCTAAGGATACAAAGAGTGCGGTCCGCTTTACAGCTCATGGCTTTGAACAGGCTGTCAGATTGCTTGGCTTTCAAAAATACCTGACGGAAATGCGCAGGCCGGCCGGCAGCAGGACTGCCCCTAGGGAGCTTTGGGGGGATTATCTTGTATTCGCCTCATTGTTCGGCACCGGCGAACAGGTACTAAAAAGCATGGAAGCCCTTGATCCCGCCTATTTTGATACCTTCGCCGGTATGTACGGCTGTAATGCCTACAGTATGCTATACTTTATGAATTTGACCAATCAGTTCTCCAGTGCCGCGGCGCCTAATGCGGATGGAACCGGCGGTGCCGCAAGCGCTTCAGGGGGCGGCGGAGCCTCGGGCGGAGGCGGAGGCGGCAGCCGGTAGACGTAAATGCGGGCGGCACAGGAATGTGTCGCCAGGCTCTTTCCCACTTAAACTGGGTTAAGATCGACACTATGCCCAATTAAGAATGCTGCGGCTGCGGCGGTATACATTGGGCGTAGTATTATATGCCTTTTTAAACAGTTTATAGAAATTACTTTCACTGGTGAATCCTGTTCGCAGGATGATATCACTTACACTCATGCTGGTTTCCGCGAGCATTTTTCGTGCTGTCTCCAAACGCAGATTGTTAATGTAATCCATAATCGAAACCCCCAGGACATCCCGGAAGATTGATGCAATATAATTCTGGGATATTTTAAATTCAGCGGCAATGACCTTAACGCCCAGGTCCTTTTGAAAATTATTCTTTATATATTGTTCCACGGCACTGATGAGTGCCGCGTGAGGATGTGTCTCTTTATGGGAGCTGCTGAGGTTATTTAGTACTGAATCAAACCACCCGGTTATATCGTCCATTGATTCAAAGGATGCAATGACGCCATACACGTCGTTAAAGGAAACCGTCCACGCCGGAGAGCCATCATGAGGGGCGGATTCCAGCTTATCGAACAGCGGGAAGAAAAAATGCGTCAGACATTGAAGAAAATCACCCGCATTCCCGTTTGTATAGGAAAGAAGCATTTTTGAAAAAGCATTACGGGCATTTTCATAATCCTCCCGGTTTAATGCATTTAAAATTTGGCTTTCTAATTCCGTATCACAGCTTACTCGCCTGTCCAGCTGCTTTTCTATTTCCGAGCTGAAAAGTACGCTGGGGCACCGGCGCATCACTCGATACTCCAGGCACTTGGACAGAAGCTCATATATTTGGGGGAGCTGGGCCTCCCCTCCCGCTTCGTCCCCTATACAGACGCAGAGCTGATTTCCCGTCAGCCTTTGGTATTCCGCCTGGAGATCCGCCGACTTCTGAGACCAATCAACCGCCTTGCCTTCGTCATTACCTGAAACGGGTATTAAAATGGTAAAGAAGCCTGTACGTATGTAGAGAGCCAAGGGCGGCCTTTCCACCTGAAAAATCTTTTCAGCCAGGCTCATGAGCGCGAAACGCTGCTTGCGGCGCATTTCCCGCTCCGCTTCGGTATTGTTCCGGTAGTGGTAAATTTGTACGGCTGCCATTTTCAGCGGTTGCCCCAGCAAATAGCGTTCGGAGCCTGCAAAAATCTCTGCCAGCTGCTCCTTCTTTACCACATCATCCATCAGTACCGATTTAATATAATTGTCCAAAAGTATGCTGTCCACTGAGGATTTGTAGCGCTCATACTCCTTGATTTGCTGCACCGAATCCTCCAGCACCTTCATGTCGTCGCGGAAATAACCCTTCTGCTGATGCTTTTTATAGTTTTCTTCCAGCATGCTGCTGAGCTTTCTGAAGGGACGGTAGATTATATTGGAAAACAGAACTGCCACAACACTGCAAATGATGATGACGCTTAAGGCAATTTGCAGGATTAGATTGCGGATATAGGCTGCCGCGTCGATTACCGCCGTATCCGGCTCCACCACAAGCAGCGTCCAGTTGGAGTAGCCGCAAACCAGATAGGATATAATTTTGTTTGCACCGTTATCGTCAACAATGAAGCAGCCGGTGGTTCCATTCCTGTTTTCAATGGTCGGCATAATATCCGGCTGCAGCTTTGAGAGATCGTGGAGCTTTCCTGAGGAATCAACGTATTTCTTCTGCTCCGAATCCACGATATAAACATCGGAACCGGTTCCCTTCATGGATGAAAAGACATTGCATATGTAGGAAGCGTTGGCATTGACCACAATCCCTCTGAAAACATCACCATCCCCGTCGGTGTCAAAATAAAGGTAAGTAAACACCGGATCACTGGAATAGCTGAATTCATAGGGCAGCTCACGGAGAATGGGCTTCAGCACCGAAACGGAGGTGTTGTTTTCAATGCTTTCCATAATAAACGAGTCATTCTGTCCTACGCCAACAGTGGTGTAAAATGTATCCAGAAGCCCGTTATAGATGAGTATGGAATGGAAGGTGCCATTCCACTTCTCATAGGACATGACATGGCGCATACCGTCCGCTTTTTCCAGCGGCTCCATCTTCCTGTTCATAAAGAATTTCGCGCCTGCCGCGTAATCCATCAGGTAATAGGTATAGTCCCGAAGGGTCTCATGGATGCTCTGAAGGTAATTATCAATCACGGTCATGTGCTTTAAATCCTCTTCATACACCTGCTTTACGTAGTAATCCTGGAAGGCGTAATACAGAGGAAAGGAAAAGACAGACATAATAATAGCCACAAAGATACTAAGCAGCAAAAAAATTCTTATAAACGTTCGGCTCAGACTTATCTTGGCAGAAGAATTTTTAATTTTTTCTTTCAGAGTCATCCCAATCGTTCCTTTTTTGCAAATGAGTAAAAATATACAAATTACTATATCATATCATTCGAATATTTGTCCATAGTGACCATTTTGTATTGGTATTCATCCCTATGAGTCCTTTCAGTAGGGGGTTCCAACCCGGAAAAAGCTCTGAAACCCGGAAGAAAACGAAACGGACTGCCGGCAGTCCCCTTTCGTTTTCTTCATAGCTTGCTATGGCTTACAGGTTTTTATAGGCAAAGCCGCCAAGCCGGATAACCTTCTCCTGATTTTTATCGGGGTTAACCGCATAAACACCCGGTGCTTTATGTACGCTAAGCCGTTTCCGGGCGTCACCCTGCCGCATTGTAATTTCTGCCGATACTCCGTCTGTATTTACCGAA
The DNA here is from genome assembly GCA_023424865.1 of Bacillota bacterium. The sequence goes on from JAFADM010000267.1 coordinate 12,982, forward strand.
TAGCTGTACGCTTTTTCCACGCTTTTCCTGTGCCAGGGGCCATCGTAAAAATCCACGCCAAAAAGCAGATAGGCCTCCTTCAGCGCGTTAAAATCAAATACTTTTTCCTCGCCTTCATAAATAACAATATCCACCCAGCAGGTATCGTCATCGGCGCCCGCAACAAAGCGCGGCTCCTCGCCGTCAAAAGCCAGCGCGGCAATGGAAACCTCAATGGAAACCCCTCCGGCCGAAATCGTAAAGCTGCCGCCGTTTCCCGCCGCTTCAGGCATAATGACATTCTCCAGGTACCCTCCCACTTCAAACCGGAATGCCAGACGCTTCATGGTGATTTTTCCATTGTCAAGGGGCTGGAGAATATAGTGAAAATCACCGTGATCCTTGACAAAATGTACGGCTGCGGCCACATGATTTTCCACCTGCACCGTTTGAATGACGGCAGAGGCATAATCGTGCCGGTCATGCAGGCACCGAAAGCGGAACCAGCCCGCCTTGTCCGGTGTTCCAAAATAGGCCAGGAGAGGACGGCGCTGTGCCCAAAGGTCATAGTGATCCAAAGTTCCCACAACCATCAGAGGCGTCATATAGGTGGTGGCGGTTACCGGAGGCACGCCCTTTTCCACAAGGACATGTATCTCGGAATCCTTCATGGTGTCAATTTGCTTGTAGTAGTTGTCAATAAAGAGCCTGGGCTTTTCAAGAGGCCCGAATAAGGAAAAATACCGTCTCGGGCAGCGAACCTCCATCAAATACCAGACCATGCTCATTTCAAAGCTTTCGTCATCGGTTAAATGCCAGGTTCTTTCAGTGGCCATGTCGATGAAGGACTTAAACCGCGTACTTACTAGATTGTTGTAGCATCTGCTGTGGGGCCCGGCAAGCTGGCCCGACGGCGCATGGTAATGCATAGCCAGGCATTTCCATTCCAAATCGTTCATTGCCTCGGCTATTGAAAGGCATTCGGGATCCTTAAAATAGCGAAGCATTCTTCCTATTTCTTCTAAAGCCAGCGGCGTATAGGCAGGACTGTTGTATTCGGTAAAGCCCCCGTTTAAGGTGACATACTCCCACTCCCTTTTCAGGCGGTTTTTCCCATACTGGAAAATGTCACTGTCCCCCAGGCATTCCCCCGCTTTAACGGTAACGTAGGCTCCCATCAGGTTAATATTGGTATAATCCAGTCCGATATCCCGCCTCATAATACTGTGGCAGGCATACCTGACAGCTGTTTCACACCGCTTGAGAAGGTCTGCGGGAACCCCATCCCTGTGATCCATAAGAACGTAAAGAAGGTTTTTCCCTATAAAATCCGCCCAGTTCCAGTCAGGAACCCGCATAGCCGGAAGAGGTTCTTCATAATAATAGGACCATATCCCATAAGAGGGGCTTTCAGGATTCGTATCCTGAAGGGTAAGGATTTTGTCAAGAACAGATACCCCCCTCTTAAAAAGCTCAGGATCTCCCGCATATAAAAGCGCCGCTCCATATTCCGCCGAAGCACAGGTGCCGTGAACAAACCGGTTCAAGTGGGTTAGATAGGTTTTAGAATGGTAGTTCCGGGTGTCCGGCATTTTACTTTTCAGGAGGCAGACCTCCTGATCATAATGCTCCCCCGCAGCTGCCAGTTTTTTTAGAAAGGCCCTTCTGTAAAACAAATCGTCCTGTTTCATTACCTGTTCCCCTTTTCTATACCAACGTTTAGGAATGGCGAAATAAAAGGTCTATAAATAGTAACCTATGAAGTAACGCGCAGCAGAGGCGGGCCTCTGCTGCACGATTACAGCTACCGGTTGAATTTTATTTTGAAGCAAGCCATGCGTCAAGCTGTTTTTGCTTCTCGGCGATGACGGTGTCCATACCGGCAGCCTTGAGCTCTGCATTGAGCTTTTTCAAGGTTCCTTCTACGTCCTCAAACAAACCGGCGTTTAAGCCTGAAGTGTAATTTTCAAGAACAGCGGAAATAGAGGCCACCTCTGTTTTAACCGGTGAGGAATCAAAGTTGAAGCCAAGGATGGGCGATGCCTTTGAGGTACGGTTGAGGTTTTCCGTATCCTCCACGAGGGTTGCGGACTCGGAGGTCAGAGGGTACTTAAGCATGGTATTTCCAATCATCCAGGACACATTGGTAGTGTAGCCGGAGTCAGGAATCATCTCAATATTTTTGTCGTTAACAAACCTGTAGTTAACGTCCTTAATACCGTAGACAACTGTGTTGTAGAGTTCTTCGTCAGTATCCAGAAGATTAATAAACTGCATGGTGCGCTCAGGATTTTCCGAGGTGTAGCTGAGGGCCGTCAGGGTGCCCAGAACGCTTGATGTGCTGATGTAGGGCTCCGTTAAGGGAATAATGTCACAATCCATGCCGTAGCGTGTTAAAAGGGTAGAATAGGAGGTTGGGGTATTGCACTGCATCATCGCCATGACCTTTCCGGCCTTGGTAACATCCTCAAACTTGCCGGAACCGATAATGTCGGGATTGTAATAGCCCTTAACATACCAATTTCTGGACCGCTTCAGATTTTGGAGCATTTCCTCGTCCTCATACTGGTTAAAGACCGTCGGGACAGCATCGTCAATGCGGATCGCGCCGATACCGGTGCCGCCAACCACTTCCAGGCCGCAGTACAGCAGCCAGTCCATATCGGTGCTTCCAAAGCTTGAGCCAAAGGTCAGGCCTTTCGTATCGGCCTGTATTTTATCAAAGTAAGGCTCCAGATCCTCAAAGGTTTTTATAGCGTTGACGTCAATACCATATTTTTTTACAAGCTCTTTGGGAACCACTGCGGAGGTCTGCCTTGCCACAATCTGATAATTGGGCACCGCCATAATTTCGCCCTTTACGGTTACAGCTTCCCAAAGGGATTCGGGAATGATGTCGTACAGGTCTGCGCCATAGGCGTCAATGAGGCCGGTCAGGGGTAAAAGCGCATCCATAGCCAGATAGTTCTGATAGTTAAAGGATGAGCTGGTAAACATCATGTCGAATTTCTCGCCCGCGGACAATGCCAGCTTAACTTTGTCGTTGTAGGAGGCAGCTTCAATAAAATTAAACTCCAGAGAGGTGTTGGGAAGCTTCTCGGCCAGTATTTTATTGACGGCGGCCTGGACCTCTCCCATTTTAGCCTGTTCACTGATGCGCAGCTTCCATTTAACGGTATAAGGGGTATTTTCCTTTTCCGTGCCGCCAGGCTGGGCCGTATTACCGGCAGAAGCACCGGGTGTGGGAGACGCAGAAACGGAGCTGTTACCGCAGCCGGAAACAACAGTGGCCAGCAGCGCACAGCCTAAGACGGTCGCTAAAATTTTCTTCATTTTTTCAACCTCACTTATCTTTACTTTTTGTTAAATCATCGCAAAGGATGCTTTAGCCTTAAGACACTGGGCATCAGCCTTTTACTGCTCCGCTGGCGATGCCCCGGACAAAGTATTTCTGAAAAAACGGAAAGACAAACATCATGGGGCCGGCTGCAATAACAGCCATTGCCATTTTAATTGTATCCGAGGGAAACTCCTCCGTGGTCATGCCCATCATTGCCTCCTCCCTGAGAATCTCCGCCTGCTTTAAAATTTTATACAACAGGTACTGGAGCATGTATTTGGATTGAGTATCAATATAGATCATGGATGTCTGCCACTGGTTCCAAAAACCCAGTGCCGTAACCAGGCCAATGGTAGCCAGGGCCGGCGTGCTCATGGGCATCATGATTCTCCAGTACAGGGTGAACTCGCTGCCCCCGTCAATGGTCGCTGCCTCCAGCACCTCCAAGGGCGTGTCAAAGAAGAAGGTTCTTAATAGAATAACATTCCATGTACTGATTACGCCCGGGAGTATTAGAACCCATATGGAATCCTTAAGGCCGTAGTAATTGGTGTAAAGAATGTAGGTGGGAATAAGCCCGGCATGAAAAAGCATGGCGAAAAACACAATAAAGCCCATTTGTCTTGCATAGCGGTAGTCCGGGCGGGACAGCACAAAGGAGAGCATGGAGGTAAAAAGAAGGCTCAGGGTTGTGCCGACCACCGTTACAAGGAGTGTGACCCCATAGGAATCCACAATAGCTTTCGGGTGCTTAAAAAGGTAATCGTAGGCTTCCGTAGATAACGAAGTGGGAAAGAAGCTGTATCCCACCTCCACAACACTGTTTTTGGAGCTGAACGATATTATAACCAGCAAAATCATGGGAACGATACAGCTTAGCGCAGCTATGGCAAAAATAACGTGAACGGCGCTGCGGAAGAAGTTATCTTTCTTATTAAGTTTATTCATACATTCCCTCTCTGTTAATACATGGCACTTTGCCGGCCGACATGCTTTGCTATCAGCTTGTTTGACAAAATAACCAGAACAAATCCCGCAACGGACTGGAATAAGCCTGCCGCAGCACCCATACCGATATCGGCGCTTCCTATGAGCGCGCTGTAGACATAGGTATCCATTACCGATGTCACCCGGTTAATGAGGCTGCTGTTCATGGGTACCAGGTAGAACAAGCCGAAATCTGCGTTAAAAATATTCCCCAGACTGCCCAACAGCCCGATAATGATTATCGGAGATATACATGGAATGGTAATGCGTGTGGCAATTTGCCAACGGGATGCGCCGTCGATGGCGGCAGCCTCGTAATAAGTGGGATCGATGGCCAGAATATAGGCGTATTTCAGCAGCGTCCCATAGCCAAAGCCCTTCCAGAAGCTGGAATAGGTAAGTATGACCGGCCAATATTGGGGTGAATTGTACCATTCGATTTTGTTTGCTCCCAGGGACGTCAGAATGGAATTTATCGCACCATAGCTGTGGTTTAAAAGTGCGTATACAATAAAAGCAACTACTGTCCAGGAGAGAAAATGAGGCAGGAAAATGGCGGTCTGATACACCTTAAGTGCGGTTTTGCTCCGGAGTTCATTCATGAGCACCGCAAGGGTTATTGTCCCGACATTTCCAATTACGATAAAAAGCAGATTGTAGAGCACCGTATTTCTCAAAGCAATCAGAGATGCCGGAGTGGAAAAGACAAATTTAAAGTTCTCCAGTCCGCTCCAGGGGCTTCCAAATATCCCTGCACGGAAATTGTAGTTTTTAAAGGCCAGAATAATACCGGGCATGGCGACATAATGGAATAAGATTATTAAGCATAATGCCGGGAGTGCCAGAATGGTCAGCTCAATGGTTTTTTTCAAGTCCCTTCGCCGCCGGCTTTTTGGTTTGATTCCCACTGCTTTCAATTCGCTTGCCGCGATGGAATTTTTCATTTTAATCACCTCCTTGTTGTAATCCTTTAAGCGGCTAATTAAAGTAAAAGGCTTTACCGTTCAATACAAACGTCATTGTCAATTTAGCATGCCATGCACCTCTTGATCCACTGTTCGTTTCATCAATTTCTCTATTTTTAATTCTCAAAGTCAACAATTTCTGTACATTTAACCAAATTTTCAGGCGGGCATACCATTACTCCAATTCCATATATCAAACCTGTATCCGGTGTAGATGACTTAGTTAATGACACAAATGAAAGGATTGAAAATTTTGGGAGTGGAACATCCCTTAGGATGCATTTTATAGATTATCATTACGATGGCAAAGTAAAGGACTGTATTGAACGCAATTGTCCTATTCCTGCAAGCATCCCGGTTGCTATGCTTGCGGTTCAAATATATAATAGTTGCAAAGGAAGAGATAAGACAGCATGACACAAGCTCTGCCTATTGGAGCACCGCTAATATTTTTTTATACCGGGGAGATTATCTCCTTATTACATTACAGAATTACTGAAAAGTGAATGGAACGCCTTACAGAAGAATACTCCTTAGTGGGTTTTTATACTCTTCAGGCAATTTGGAAAAGGATAAATATGAACAAACTGGATAAGTACCAAACACTGATTATTTTTGCGGCCATGCCCCTTGGCCTGTTACTGGGGCTGCTTGGACCCGTTGAACAGTACGCCGATAATTTTGTGACTCCCTTTCTCTTTGTCATGCTCTTTGGCGCTTTTTTGAATATTCCGCTGAAGGATTACCGAAAGGCATTTACAAATATACGTTTTTCCACCACAGCAGTCTTAATCAACTTTGTCTGGACGCCTTTACTGGTATGGCTATTAGGAAGATTGTTTCTCACTGGCTCTCCCATTTTGCAAATTGGATTTATTATGTTAATGGTAACGCCCTGCACAGACTGGTACCTTATATTTACCGGCATGGCAAAGGGGAATGTGGCATTATCCGCAACGGTGTTGCCGGTTAATCTTGTGCTTCAGGTAGTTCTGCTGCCGGTTTATCTTCTTATTTTCGGAGGTACCACCGGAACCATCAATATACAGGAAGTACTTTTCAGCGTCGCGATCATGCTAATCTTACCCTTTACTTTAGCTCAAATAGGAAAATTTCTCATTAACAAAATCGGCGACGACGCAAAAAGAGGAAAAGTATTCAGGCTTTTTGGCTCATTACAGACTTTACTGCTGGCTATGGCTATTATGGCCATGTTTGCCTCAAAAGGACGCAGCCTTTTGGGAAGCCTGGGTATCCTGGCGGTTCTTCTCATTCCCATTATCCTGTTTTATGTTATCAACTTTATACTGGCGCAGGTCGCCGGCAAGGGTTTTCACTATTCCTATGAGGATACGGCAAGCCTTACCTTAACAACCATTGCCAAAAATTCTCCTATGACACTGGGAGTGGCACTCATGGCTTTCCCAAACGAGCCCCTTATCCATTTAATTATGGTTATTGAACCCCTGGTGGAGCTCCCGGCCATGATGCTTATCACAAAAATACTGCTACGGGTTCGACAGAAATCGGTAAAGGCTTCACGTTCCTGAAGGAGGTAAGTATCGGCTGCTTTTAAAGCTTTCCTTTTCTAAATTTTGTTTTCTATCTGCGGTGCAAAATAATGCTTTACCGCATATCGGAAATTTTCCATCAGAAGTGCTGTGGCCTCTTTTGCGGGAGATGATTTACTTCCTATAATGTCAAAGGCGTGATAGCAGCCGTCAAAAACCTTGTACCTTACGGAAACTCCGGCCGCTTTTAACTGTTCCATATAACAAACCGTTTCGTCGCAGAAGGGCTCTATACTTCCAACAAACGTAAATGCAGGCGGCAGGCCGCGAAAATCCGACAACCGGGCCGGTGCAGCATAAGCAGGCACCTTATCCGTACCGTATAAGGCTCCCAGATACAGCTTCCATCCGTTTTCGTTTGACTTTGTATTCCATACCGGAGCGTCATTATTCTGTGAGGATTTCGTAATCATACGATCATCAAGCATGGGATAAAGAGGCATTTGAAACGCAATGGCTACTTCCCCCTTGTCTCTGGCGTAAATGGCAAGTGCCGCTGTAAGTCCGCCACCCGCACTGTCTCCCCCCACCATTAACTGATCGGTGCGGATACCCAGGGATGAGGCATTTTCTTTTAACCACAAAAGCGCCGTATAACAGTCCTCCAGGGCTGCCGGATAGGGTGCTGTCACCGAAAGACAATAATCGGGTGCAACAACAGTGCAGCCGCTTTCACGGATAAAATTGAGAATAGCATTTTCGTCCTGTTCAGGGATGCCAAGTCCGTATCCCCCACCATGAATCCATACTAAGCCGGGCACATTTTCTTTTATTTCCAGTGGCCTGTACACACATAAGCGCAGCCCGGAGGCCTCTCCACGGCTGTTATGACTTGGAATGCGAATTTGCTCATAGCGAATAGCTTTACTTGCTCTTCCTTTCATAAATTTAAGCGCCCGGTTGCACATATAAAAAGTAGAAGGACGGAAATAAGGGAGAATAATGCGTATTAATTTGCCCGTTTTCCGTAATTCCGGGTGAATCATTTTATTCGTAACAGTCATACAGCCTCTTTTCTTTAAGATGACAGATTAGTTGAGACAGATCCGCCTATTCTAAAATATCTATCTTTAAACATGTGTTGCATCACTTTCATGTATAAATTGACCCGGTAAGCAAACATTTATGAAAACAGTTTTATCACTGTCTTCTCATATTTATCCCATTCGTCAAGCTGGGGCGAATGTCCGGAGAACTCAAACTCAACTAATTCCTTCCTGGGTGAGCTTATCCTGTTGTAATAGGATTCAATTAATTGAGGGTGAGATATATTATCCGCCTTTCCATAAATAAAAAAAAGGGGTATATCGAATGCCAGCTTTTCGTTAAATAAGTTGATAGCCATGATTTCGGCCCACATCTTTTTTACTGAAAAAATCAATCCCTTTTTAAGTCTGAAAATATCAAAAACCGTGTATTCCGGAGAAAACAGCGCGCCTATAAACAGCATGTTTGGATGTATTCCTTTCCCGGAATAATACAAGCCTCCCAGCTTGGCCAGCCAGGACCTGTGAACATCCATATATCTCAGATAATTCTCCTTGGCGGAATCAAAATTTTTCAGGGCTTGCAATTCTCTTACCGCCCTTGCGTTTTTATGTTTTTGTGCCAGTTCGATGGAAATAGCCAGGCTTCTTTGTTCGCTGACACGCATATGAACAAGCTGTGATATGCCTATATATGAATAGAACAAATCCGGAGCCTTCCCAATCATTTTTATCCCCAGCAGGCTGCCCCAGGAATGCCCGACCAAGTACATTTTAGCTTTGCCAAACTCTTTTAAAAGTACCTTTGCCAGTTCAAGCCCGTCGTTTACCAACTGCTCAATTGTCATTGTATCGGGAGGAATCTTTTTGTTGTATGATTTTCCGCTTCCTCTTTGATCCCAATTAACAACAATAAAGTTCTTCTCAAGCTCACTTTTCCCATAATGGGTATAAGCCGTAGCCATTTCAGAACCGCCTGGACCACCGTGAAGAAATAAAAGAAGTGGCTTATCCGGGCTTTTTCCTCTTAGAGCTATCCATTGCAGGGTTCCATTAATATTAATTTTCCTTAATTCCTTGTAAAATTCTTTTTTTGCCATATAAATCTCCTGCTTCATCCTATTGCTTCGTTTATTATCATATTTGGCGAAAGGGTTTCAAGGATTAGTGATAAAATGAGATGCCCCTACATCATTATACTTTTATTTTTAATGTCAAAGATCAAATAAAAAAAATTTAACTTTTCTTTTACAGAGATATAATCTGCCATTACTTGAAAAAATCGAATACATCAACGGCCATTATTGTCCTTTCACTGATTGCTATAACTATTTATCTTCTATTGAATATGGGAATAAAATTACTAATCAAGGTAATACGAGCCTCATACAATAAATAAATTATTCTCATAAGAGGCAGCTAATAAGAGCCAAACCGGTGCTTTGACAAAGGGCACGAGAGCCCGGATATAATGTGATCGGCTCTAAAGAAATGTTGACAGGCCGCGAAAACCACGGCCCTCTTTACCGTTTGCATGTGAAAAAGTACTGCCAGGCAAAAAAATAATGTGACTTATCTCTGCATACTTGCAAGGCAATTTGCATAATGTTCGCTTGCACGCTCCCAATCAGTCACATTGAACCAATCGATTATATAGGCTGCCCGTTCATTATAATGCTTAAGATAATAAGCGTGTTCCCAAACGTCAATAGTGGCAACTGGGCACAGGTTTTGCACAATAGGTGTATTTTGGTTTGCCGTTGTCACAATTTTCAGCTGCCCATTCGGATCCACCACCAGCCAGGCATAGCCTGAACCAAATACGGACAAGGCCTTGCTTTTGAACTCATCGTAAAATTGATCAATTGAGCCGAAATCTCTGATAATCGCAGGATACAGATTGCCCCCGCGTGCCCTTGTTCCTGAGTTCGACATACCATTAAAGTAGAAAATGTGATTATAGACACCCCCGGCATTATTTTTAACGGTCTCCTGAATAGCAGAGGGCAGCCGGTCTGCATTATAGATAAGCTGTTCCAGCGACCAGCCATGCAGCTCCGGATAATCCTTAAGTGCGTTATTGAGATTATTCACATAGGTTTGCAGGTGTCTGTCATGATGCAGATGCATCGTTTTAGTATCGATAAACGGTTCAAGCGCATCATAGGGATATGGAAGCGGTGGATTTACAAAGGGATAGTGTTCATTCATATTAATAAACCCCCTATTTTATGTTATTCCAGTATATTCATGAAACTGAAATAAGTGATAGGCCTGGAATCCAGGAGATGCAGCAGATTCACATGGGTAGCCGGTTTCATATATTGTATTAATAATTAACATTTCGAAGGATATTCTTATATGTGTACGGCAATGACCTTACAAACTCAATCCGGCGAGCTGTTCTTTGGGAGAACCATGGACTTTTCACATGATATTATACCTCAGCTTTATACCGTTCCCAGCTCCTACGTATGGACTAACAGCCTAAACAACAGCCAAATCAGAGACACCTATCGCTTTATCGGACTTGGCCAGGAGCTTGATGGGATTCTTGGCTTTTTTGACGGCGTTAATGAAAAGGGCTTCGCGGCAGCAGTCTTATATTTTGCCGGCTATGCCCAGTACGAAACTAACCTGACACAGCCGGGCATCCAACCCATTGCATCCATCGACTTTCTCCACTATCTGCTTGGCCGCTGCGCTTCTGTAAAAGATTTATCTGCGGTATTAAAAGATATCACAATAGTAGGTGTTCCGGATCCGGTTACCAGGACAATAGCACCGCTGCATTGGATAGCTGTTGACAAAAGCGGAGCCTGTGTCGTCATTGAATCAACCTGGAGAGGCCTGGAATTGATAAATAATCCCATAGGGGTTATGGCCAATAGCCCTGATTTTCACTGGCATATGACAAATCTGAGAAACTATATGGAGGCTTCTCCAACACAAAAGGAGGAAGTTTTCTGGGATAAAATCCGTCTGACACCTTTTGGACAGGCCGGAGGAACAATTCCTCTGCCGGGTGGCTTTACCTCTCCGGAACGCTTTGTACGAACCGCCTATTTAAAAGCATATTTACCAACACCTGAGGATAGCCGTGAAGCCATTGCAGCATGCTTTCATATTATGGGGAGCGTCTCCATACCCAAGGGAGCCGTCGTAACCAATCGAAATACCTATGACTATACAAAATACACAGCATTTATCAATACCAGCACCTGCGAATATTTTTATAAAATTTATGACGATATGAATCTACGGACAGCCGGACTTTGGCAAACCTAATCTTCATCACACATGAGGAAGTCAATGACCTCTGCAAAGCGGATATGCCCTTTTCCTATTTTAAGCCACGGTACCGTCAACCGGCGGCGCCGTGGCTGCCCGGCTGCGCTTTTGCCTTAATGCACAAATCCATGAATGTCTGCATCAATGGGCTAACCCATTTATTCTTATGATGACCGCACACGGCAGTAATTTGCGTATTTGTATTTGTCAAAGCTGTGGCGATTTCCACCAATTCCCCTCTGTCCAGTTCTTCCTGTACCGCAAATTTGGGAAGAAACGAAATCCCCACATCGCTTTTCACCAGATTCTTAATGGTGGGAATACTCCAAAGCTCAATGGTATGATCAAGCATAATGGATTTTTCCCGAAGATACTGTTCAAAGATTTCACGGAAAACACAATTGGGCTCATTGATGATGAAGGAAACAGGAAGCCTTTGATCCGGCGTTATGAAATCGCTGTAATGCTTCTTTAACTCAGGCGAGGCAACGAGTATGAACGGATAGGTGCCCAGGGGATATGTTGTCAAATTGGAACCGAAGCCGCCTATGTCATTATAAAACACACCCAAATCCAGAGTGCCGTTAAGCAGTTCGTCCCGGATGTCATAGCAGTTCATGGAACGAAGAAACAGACGGGCTTTTGGGGCCTGCTGATGAAATTGCTTTAAAACAGGCGGCATTTGGTAGCACAGCTGTGTTTCTGCAATTCCTATATGCAAATCTCCCTGACCTTTTGCCAAATCATTTTCGAAGCAGCGCATTCTGTCAACTGATGCAAGAACGTCATCCACATAGGGAATGAGCTGTTCTCCGGCCTTTGTCAGCACCATGCGCCGTCCTATTTTCTCGAACAGCTGAGCAGACAGCTCCTGCTCCAGCTGTCCAATTTGAAACGTGATGGTAGACTGGGTGTAATTCAGTTTAACTGCCGCTTTTACAAAACTGCCTTCCTCCACGACGGTCTTGAAGGTATTTAGATACTTAAGATCCACGTTTGCTTGCCTCCAAATAGTTCAATATAATTGAATCATAAGTCAAATAATTTCAATTTGAATGAATTTACTTCTGATGGTATGCTAACATACTGAAGGCGCTCATACAAGTACCGATTTCAATGTAAGAAATCCTTTTTCATGAGCCTGTACACGCTGAGGCCACATAGCATCCATTCTTATTCTTGGAGGTTTTATAAACATGAACATCGCTGCCTTTTTTTCATATACCTTTTTAACGGCCTATACGCCGGGTCCCAATAACATCCTTGCCATGACAAATGCCAGCAGGGATGGACTGAAACGGACACTTTCGTTTCTCGCCGGGATATTCACAGGCTTTATTGTTGTAATGTCCGCCTGTGCTGCCTTTTCCTCGCTGCTTTATGAATTCATCCCCTCAATTCAGCCTGTAATGCTCTGGATAGGGGCAGCGTATATACTTTGGCTTGCATGGACGGTTTGGCGGGATAAGCCCCGCATGGGCAAGAGCAGCAGCACTGGCTCGAACTCCTTTTTGTCCGGGATGCTGTTGCAGTTTATTAATGTTAAGATTATCCTTTATGGGATCACCGCCATGTCCTCATATGTTCTGCCTCATTATCACAACGCGGGCACTATTGCACTCTTTGCATTGCTGCTGTCTTTCATTGGTACCTCGGGCTGTTGCTGCTGGGCTGTGTTCGGTGCCCTTTTTGAAAGGTTGTTTAAGAAATATCGAAAGGCCCTCAACTTAATAATGGCTCTGCTGCTTGTCTATTGCGCCGTTTCACTCTTTTTATAA
>JAFADM010000031.1 GCA_023424865.1 Bacillota bacterium
AGCCTGGCTGCCATCTTTGATTCAAGCCCTGTCTTGCTCAATATTGTAACTTCTTTAGCTACCATATGATAATTCCTCCTAGCAGTTTCCAAATACTACTGCTTAACTATTATACATGATGGCTTCTGAAAATAAAAGCTTTTTGTTGACAAGTCAGCCGGTTCGTGCAAAAGTTCTTCCCCTTATAAGCATTGCAAGAAAAGCGCCTATGAGCAATAGTGTGCCGCCTGAAAAAATAATAAGCAAAAGGGCCCAATTTCCCATCATTGCGGAAAGCGCGGGGAACAGCGCTGTCACATCCAGGCCTAAAAAGGCCGTAATGTTTAAAAGGCTGTAGGAAATTAAACGGGCCACCGTGATGAGGGACACCAGCAAAAAGGATTTGAAGCCGGGCATAAACAGGTACAGCACAAGAAAAAGGCTTAAAAGGGCCGTACCGGCGATTTTCATATAGGAAAAAGGCTCCTTTTTCGCCAGAATCGCGGTTTTCGCCACCTGCTCCATGATTCGGGACTTAAGGCAGGTTGGAACCACCACCTCACCCACTTCACGCAGGGTTTTCCTGACTATTTCCCAGGTTTCCAGCTCCATTTGGCACAGGCGGCACGAGGAAGCATGTTTTTTAAGCCGCTGCTCGTCTTCTCTTGAAAGCCCGCCTTCCAGATAAAGCTGGAACTCATCCTCTTCAATGCAGGCGGAGCCCTGTTTAAATTTTTCCCTGTCGGGCTTCATCATTATCCCTCCCGTGGACCGGTCAATAGCCTTCCAGTGCTTCCTTAAGCATTTTTCTGGCTCGAAAGATCCTGTTTTTAACAATACTCATGGGGACCCTCATATGCTCCGCAATTTCTTCATACTTAAGCCCGGAAACATGGTACAAAAGCAAGGGCTGCTTGTACTTGGGATCCAGCGCATTTACAAGATAATCCAGCTTTTCCTTTTTATCCTTGCGAACCGCATAATCCTCCGGGGTTTCCCCTTTGTCGGCAATTTCGAAGGCTTCATCCAAAGGCGTAAGATCCCGCCTCTTTCTCAGCATATCGCTGCAGGTATTGGTGGTGATGCGGGTAAGCCAGGTGGAAAAGCGAAACTCAGGATTATAGGAACGCAAATGCTTGAAGGCCTTAATAAAAGCCTCCTGAGATGCATCCTCCGCCAGGGCGGAATCCTTTAAATAGTTCAGGGCAATGGAGTACACCAGCCTCTGATACTTTTCCACCAGTTTTTCAAACTCCTGGGTTTTACCTTCCAGACAGAGTTTGACCACATCGTAGTCCTGCATATCCGTCTCCCGTAACAAAGGCCGAACCGGCCTTCTTTAGTATGATACGTTTGGCGAAGGATAATGTCTGATCCAATGTGTTTCTATTAATTCCCTCTAGGCCAGTCTTTTGGCCATGTAATTTCCTATACACTTTTGAGGGCAAACCTCGCTGCATTGACCGCAGTTAATGCATTTGGCGGCATCGATACGCGCCACGTTATTTTCAACGGTTACCGCATTGCTTGGGCACACCCGGACGCACTTCTGACAGCCGATACAGGCTGTTTTACACTGCTTGCGGGCAATACCGCCCTTTTCCTGACTGGCGCAGGTTACCGTAAATCCGGTAAGAACAGGGACCTGCTTTATAATGCCCTTTGGGCAGATATTGACGCATTTTCCGCAGCCGGTGCATTTGTCGGGCAGTACCCTTGCAAGGCCGTTTTCAACCACAATGGCATCAAAGGGACAAACCCGGCTGCAGCTTCCCAGACCCAGACAGCCATACGCGCAGGCATTCATGCCTGCTGCCAGGAGGTTTGCAGCATTGCAGTCCTCAATTCCGTCGTAATTGTATTTTCTTCCGGTGTTGGTATAGTCCCCCTGGCAAATAACCCGGGCTACGGTTACCTCCACGCTGCCTTCCTCCACACCCATCACCTCGGATACGGCGGATACCATGGCCGCTCCGCCAACAGGGCAGCGTCCGGCAGGAGCACCATCATTGACAATCGCCTCCGCAAGGCCGTCACAGCCTGAAAAGCCACAGGCTCCGCAGTTGGCTCCCGGAAGAAGCTCCCGGACCCTGGACACCCGCTCGTCAACAGGAACGGCAAAGACCTTGGATGCATAGGAAAGGCCAAGGCCAAAAACAATGCCCAATCCGGAAATAACGAATATAGGTACCATAATTTCCATTTACGCTTTCCTCCTTACTTTATAATGAGTCCTGCAAAACCAATAAAGGCCACAGACACTAACGAAGCCGAAATAAGGGCTATAGGCATGCCCTTGAAAGATTCGGGAATATCACAGGCTTCCAGACGTTCTCTGACGCCCGAAAACAGGATGAGAGCCAAGGTGAAGCCCAGCCCTGCGGAAAAACCGAATACCACGGCCTGAAGCAGGGTATAGCCTCTCTCCACATTAATGAGGGCTGATCCGAGAACCGCGCAGTTGGTGGTAATTAAGGGAAGATAAATGCCAAGGGCCTTATAAAGGGGAGGCATCATTTTCTTCATAATGGTTTCCACCAGCTGAACCAGGGCGGCGATAGCCAGAATAAAGGCAATGGTCTGGAGATAGGACAGACCGAAAGGCTCAAGCAGGAACTCGTTGATGCACCAGGTTAAAAGTGAGGACAGGGTCATGATGAACACCACAGCTCCGCTCATGCCAAGGGCGGTGGACAATTTTTTTGAAACGCCAAGGAAAGGGCAAATACCCAGAAACTTTGATAAAACAAAGTTTTCCATAAACATGGCGCCAATTAAAATAACCAGTAATTCCTTCATCCGTTTTTACCTCCAGGTGCACAGTGTTGTTCGCCGCAGCCCGCACAGCCGACGCAGCCGATGGCCTTTTTAGCCTGCTTATCGCCTCTTGTAATGTAATTAACAAGGGCGATAAGGCCTCCAAGAACAAGAAAGCCGCCGGGAGGAAGTATCATGATGGTTGCCGGGTCAAACAGGTCCGCTGTCAGGGTGATGCCCATCCAGGTGCCTGCTCCCAGAAATTCACGTATGGATCCGATGATGAAAAGAGCCGCCGTAAAACCAAGGCCCATTCCCACTCCGTCTACAACGGAAAGCCAGGGACCGTTTTTACAGGCGAACATTTCAGCGCGGGCAAAGAGAATGCAGTTTACAACAATGAGAGGAATAAAAATGCCCAGCTGCTTGTTAAGCTCCGGTAAAAACGCGGCCAGCAGCATTTGAACAATGGTTGTAAAGCCTGCAATCACTGTAATGAAAACAGGGATTCTCACTTTATCGGGAACAATTTTTCTTATAAGTGAAATAAAAAGATTGGAGAAGATGAGAACCACCGTTGCCGCCAATCCCATTCCCAGGCCGTTTTTCGCCATGGTGGTTACCGCCATGGACGGGCACATGCCCAATATGAGCCTTAAAGTAGGATTCTCTTTAATAAGTCCGTTAGTAAGAACGGACAGAGAGGTCTTTTTTTCAGCCATAGACGTTATTTCCCCTCCTCCAGAATGGTTTTAATGAGTTCCAGGGCATCATCGACACCGTTGGTCACAGCTCTGGACGAAATAGTGGCACCGCTTATGGCCTCCACCTCACTGTCCGAGGACGGCGGGTTTTTTACCACATTGAATAGTCCTGCGGGTACAGCCCCCAGAAACTGATCCTTAAAGGCAGGCTCCGCAGCCTTCGAACCAAGGCCCGGCGTTTCATTATGACTGGTAATGACCACACCGGTTGTTTCCATTTGCATATTAACACCTATAAAAAGGTTAATATCGCCGCCATAACCCTTTGTTGCCACCTGGGCCACATAACCGGCAGGGGTATCGCCATTTGCGGCCTCATAGACACCCACAATACGCTCGGACACCGAATAGCCCTCCCCTGTGAGCTCCTCGGCCGTCTTAATTTCCGAAAAACTGTTGGCTCCGGGCAGAACCTGGGTCAAAGCCTCAATTTTGGCCAGCCTTTCACTTTCATCAATAATTGGGCCGGTAACACCGTTTACCACTGCAAGCGCCCCGGTAACCACAAGACAAACCACTGCAAGTATGAGCGTGGGCTTTATCATTTCCTTAAACACGGACATCACCTCCAAAACGCTTTGGCAGGGTGTACCTGTCAATGAGGGGTGTAACGATATTCATTAAAAGGATGGCATAGGAAACACCCTCGGGAAGGTTGGTATAGTTTCGGAAGACCACAGTGAGAAGACCGCAGCCAAAGGCATAGATTAAAACACCCTTCCGGGTCATAGGGCTTGTTGTGTAATCCGTCGCCATAAAAATAGCGCCCAGCATTAGGCCGCCTGCAAGCATTTGATAGAAGGGTTCTCCTGTAAAGAGGCCGTTTGTGCCCAATACCCAGGAAAACACACCAACGGTTCCTATATAGACCACGGGAATATGCCAGCTGATAACGCCCCTAACAATAAGGTAAGCGCCTCCGATAAGAAGTGCCAGGGCTGAGGTTTCACCGATGGAACCGCCCTTAAGGCCCAGAAACATCTGTGAAAGCTGGGGCAGTACGCCTCCCTCCTTGAGAACCGAGAGAGGTGTGGCCTGACTGATTGCATCGGCCCCCGTTCCCGAAAAGGGCGCCACCCAGTCGGTCATTCTGGCGCCATAGGCAACAAGGAGTATCACCCGGGCCGCAAGAGCCGGATTTACAAAATTCTGGCCTATACCGCCATAAAGCTGTTTAACAATAACAATGGCAAAAAAAGCTCCGATTACGGCCATCCAAAGTGGAATGGTGGGCGACAGGTTAAGGGCCAGAAGAAGGCCGGTAACAGCCGCGCTTAAATCCGACAGGGTATTGCTCCTTTTTAAAAGACGCCGTGTCAGATATTCAAAGCACAGACACGCCAGTACGGTAACCCCAATGACCAAAAGCGTCCTGGGCCCGAAAAAATAAACACCGGCAGCCGTTGCGGGTATAAGTGCAAGGAGTACATCCAGCATGATTCTTTGAGTGGTACCGCCGCTGCGGATGTGGGGCGACGAACTCACTGACAGTAAATTATCCAATTCTATCCCCCTCATTAACGTTTGCCGGTTCGGCGCAGATGATCCTTGCCCAGGCGTATGGACTGTACCAGAAGCCTCTTGGCAGGACATACATACACGCAGGAACCGCATTCGACGCAATCCATGATGTTGTATTTATTCAAATCCTCATAAATTTCAGCTTTCACCATGCGATCCAGCTCAAAGGGAAGAAGGTGCACAGGACATGCTCTGACACATCTCCCGCAACGGATGCAGGCGGATTCGGGAGGTATTTTACCAAGCTTTTCATCCAAGGCCAAAAGGGCGTTGGTATTTTTAATGACCGGAAGCTCCGCAGAATACAGAGCCACTCCCATCATGGGTCCGCCCATGACGAGCTTGGCAGGCTCATTCTTAAAGCCTCCGCAAAAAGCAAACACCTCGCTGACAGGTGTGCCGATAAGCACCTCCACATTTTGAGCTTTTACCACCTGCGGCCCGTCTACGGTAACCCGCTTCTTAATAAGTGGCATACCGGTTTCCAGATAGCTGGATATAAAGGCGGCGCTTGTAACATTAAGGACGATGCAGCCGGCATCGGCAGGAAGCTTTCCCGGAGGAACTTCCCTTCCTGTAAGAGCGTAAATAAGCATTTTTTCCGCTCCCTGGGGATAGCGCGCAGGCAGAGCATGAACCGTTATATTGGAATAAGGCCGGGCCGCTTCCGTTAAAACCTTTACCGCTTCGGGCTTATTATCCTCGATACCGATAACTGCCCTTTCCACACCGGTCCATTTTAAAGCCTGCAAAATACCGTTTATAACATGAGCGGTATTTTCAAGACATTCCCGGTAATCGGCGGTAATATAAGGCTCACATTCCGCAGCATTGATGATAAGCGTGTCCACCTTGGAGTCCTTGGGCGGCTTAAGCTTAACATGAGCCGGAAAGCCCGCTCCGCCAAGACCTGTAAGTCCCGATGCCCTCACGGCTTTTAAGAAGGTTTCCTGACTGTCAACTTTAGGAGGTGCAAGCTCCTCCCAATGCATCTGCTCTCCGTCGGGTTTAATTTCCACGCATAAGACAGGCTTATTTCCGGAAATTAAACGCGGCTCCACCCCTGTAACTGTCCCGGATACGCTTGAGTGTATGGGAGCACTGACAAAGGCCTCTGTGTCTCCCACAACCTGGCCTACCTTTACGGTATCGCCTTTTTTAACCTGAGGCTGACACGGTGCCCCGAGATGCTGAGTCATGGGCAGTACAATTTTCTCAGGCACTCCCATGGCGATGGTTTTGCAATCAGCAGTATTCTTACCCTGGGGAGGATGTACACCCCCACTGAATACATGCAGTTTCAATAGCATTCACCCCTGCTTCAATTAAAATCATTGGCTGTAATTTGACTGCATTAAGACGCGGTTTTGATTATAAATAGGATTGCATTTTGAATACAATATACACGGCAATATGTTCCCGCCTTTATTATCATAACATGTTTCCAACTAATTTGGAACATTTTATTGCTTGTTAAATTAATCTCAAAGTCACTTGTATAGCGGGTTCTGCATATACTGGCAAGTGAATGGTTCATAGACATCTTTATAAGCAGTTTCCGTTGTTTTTTATACTTGTCCTTAAAGTATGTTAAATTTTTGACTTATATAAAAAATGATATAAGGTTATTAATAAATTAAATAGGTATTATAACTTTAATTATAATAAAGGAGACGGTTATTAATGTGCGGAATTGCAGGCTGGATTAATCTCGAAAAGGATATTTCGTCCCAGGAAGAAATAATGGCATCCATGTCCCACACCTTAAGAAACAGAGGTCCCGACGCTAAGGGCGAATGGTTTTCACCTCATGCCATGCTGGTGCACCGTCGGCTGTCCGTAGTTGACCCGGCAGGAGGAGCCCAGCCCATGGTACGAACACGGGACGGGTTTTCCTATGTGATTACCTATAACGGGGAGCTTTACAATTCCGATGATTTGCGGGGCGAGCTGTCAGCACTGGGCTACACGTTTAAAAGCCGCTGCGATACCGAGGTGCTTCTTGTTTCCTACATGGAATGGGGTGCCCAGTGCGTGGAGAAGCTCAACGGCATTTTCGCCTTTGGCATCTGGAACGAAAAGGAAAACGAATTCTTTATGGCACGGGATCGTTTCGGCGTTAAGCCTCTTTTCTACAGCTTTACGGAAGAGTCTCTTCTCTTTGGCTCCGAGCTCAAAACCTTACTTGCCCATCCCCTGGTAAAGCCCCGCTTAAGCAGGGAAGGGCTGGCAGAGGTTTTTTCTTTAAGCCCTTCCCGGACGCCGGGTCACGGCATATATGAAAAGGTTTATGAAGTGAGGCCTGCAACCGCGCTTGTCTTAAACCGTGAAGGCCTTAAGGAAAAAGTCTACTGGCGCCTGGTCAGCGAGCCTCACACAGACAGTCCCGAGGAAACTATCGAAAAGGTTTCCTTCTGGGTAAAGGACGCCGTGAAAAGACAGCTGGTGTCCGATGTTCCCCTTTGCACCTTCCTTTCGGGAGGCCTGGATTCCAGCATTATTTCCGCCGTCGCCGCCCTTACCTTCAAGGATGAGGGAAAATTTCCCCTGGACACCTTTTCCATTGATTATACCGACAACGACAAGTACTTTAAGCCCTCTCTTTTTCAGCCCAACACCGACGCTCCCTGGGTAAAGCGCATGTCGGAAAGCTTTAATACCCGGCACCATTACATCAACATTGATACTCCGGATCTGGTCTCCGCCCTTCGGGATGCCGTTTTGGCCCGGGATTTGCCGGGAATGGCGGATGTGGATTCTTCCCTGTATCTTTTCTGCCGTGAAATAAAAAAGCTTGCCACCGTGGGCTTATCCGGGGAATGCGCCGATGAGGTTTTCGGCGGTTACCCCTGGTTTCATAACCGGGAGTTCTTTGATGCCGACACCTTCCCCTGGAGCCGCTCCCTGGACGAAAGAGTCCGGGTGATGTCCGACGACTTGATCCACACCATAAAGCCATACAACTATGTACGCCAGCGCTACCTGGAAACCCTGGAACAGGTTCCCAGGCTGGAGGGCGAGGATCCCACGGAAAAGCGGCGCAGGGAAATTTTCTTCCTTAACATCACCTGGTTTATGGCAACTCTTCTGGAGCGCAAGGACAGAATGAGCATGGTCCATGGCCTGGAGGTGCGGGTTCCCTTCTGTGATCACCGCCTGGTTCAGTATGTCTGGAATATTCCCTGGGATCTTAAAATGTACGAGGGCCGGGAAAAGGGCATGCTCCGAAAAGCCATGGAAGGGCTTCTTCCCGAGGATGTGCTCTGGCGTAAAAAAAGCCCTTACCCCAAAACCCATAACCCGGCCTATATGAAGGCTGTAAAGGACTGGCTTTCGGAAATTCTCTCCGACCCCAACTCCCCCTTGCTGCCCTTCGTAAACAAAAAAGAGGTCTGGTCCATGATAAACGGTTCCGATGAAATGGGCAAACCCTGGTTCGGCCAGCTTATGGCACTGCCCCAGATGTTTGCATGGCTTATCCAGGTGGATACCTGGCTTCGGGAATACGGTGTGACTACGGGCTAGGAGGAAGCCTTAAGGCTCCTCCCTCCACCCCGGATTGACCTTCCGGAAAATTCCGGGGGTAATCCCCTCCGTCCTTTTAAAGGTGCGTATAAAAACACTGCTGCTTAAAAAGCCCACGGTTCTGGAAATATCCTCGATGCCTTTGTCCGACTGGGTTAAAAGCCTTTTGGCACAATCCAGCCGCACCCTTGCCAGGTAATCCGCCGGGCTTATTCCAAACTGGTTTTTAAAAAGCTTGGAGGCATAGGAGGGGGAAAGGCACATAAATTCCCCGATATGATTGATATTGAGATCAGGGTTGGCAAAATGCCTGTCAATGTAGTCACGGATTTTCACCCCTGCCTCATTTTGCTCCTGGTGACTCTCCTTTATGCTTTTAAGCTCATCAAGAATAAAGCCCAGGCTCTTTTTGAAATCCTCCAGAGTATCGGCGGACAGCAGGGTCTCCACCATGCTGTTTTCTTTTTCCATGGGCACCAGCCGAAGTGAGGTGATAATCCTGTTCATCAGGTTTACCGTGTCGTAGCGGAAGCTTCTTAAGGCCTCCAGCGAGGCCGTTTGGGCAGGAATAAAGCCCCTTAGTATTTCTTCCGCCATCTCTGTCCCGTTCTTTCCGGCGGCACCTTCGGACTGGATGAAAAGGCGCAGCTGCTGTTCGGCACTCTCACAAAAGGAATAACAGTAGGAAAAGCTCCTCCCCCGTATGTCGTCAAAGCCTATGGTGCGGCAGCGCCCGAAAACAAAGCGGTAGTCCAGAGCACTTAAGGCATCGGTATAGGAAAGGTGGATGCCGTTTTGTCCCTCGTGGATACGGCCCATGCCTATGGAGCAGCATACGGCCATATGCTTTTTTAGAAACAGCCGGGCCGTTTCACTTCGCTCAGTCAGCTTTTCCGTACTTTTGTCCTCGGAAGCCCCCACAATTGAAGCAAACAGATTTTTCTTAAGCTGGAGGACATACCCCTGCCCGTCCTGGGCAAAAAGCTCCTCCAGCACGTTGAACATAATGAAGTTCAGCATCTCCTGGGAGCCTTCCTTTTCATCGTCCCCCGTAAGCCGGGGATCCCAGCTCTCAATTTCAAAAAGCAGCACACTGAAATAATCGGCAACCGGCGAGATGCCATTCTCGGCAAAAGCCTTCTTCCAGTTATCCGGATCCGGAACGATACCCTGGAGCACCTTCAGTAGAAACTTCTCCCGAATACTGTCGGATCGCCTTTTAAGCTCGCCCTTAAGCATTTCCCTTTCCTCAGACAATTCCGTCAAAGCCGTGCTTATGAATTCGGCTTCATTGTACTCCTTGCGGTTATAGTGTAGATTGGTCCGGGCGCTCACCTGGCTTATAAGCCTTGAAAAGGGCATATAGCTGCGCCTTGCCAGCTCCACAGCCAGAAGGACGCTGACAGTCATACAGCCAAGAATACTTAAGGTGTAGAGAAAGCGCAGCCTGTGAAGCTTTTCCCAGAAGGTGCTCTCCGGGATTACGGAAACATAGGTCATATCCGCCACACCGGAGGGGTAAAGCTGAACCACATAGTCCTCACCTCCGAAGGTATCCGAGTAGAACCGCTCCTCACCGTTGTAAGCGTTGAGATTCACCTGATTGAATTTGGCATCCGAGGCAAGCAGAAGCTTATCCTCCCCGTCGAACAAAAGAACCCCGCCGCCGTCATGAATGGCGGTTCCCTTAAGAAAGGCCGCAATGCGCTCAGGCTTGAACACAGCCACCACCGTAGCGTTTATTCCGCCAAGATGGTTGATGGGCGCTGATTGAAACAGGGACAGGGTAGGTTTTCCTTCGGCCGTATAAAGAAGGCGTACCTTTTTAATAGAAGTGGCGTCCAGCTGTGCCTTCCACTGGCTGTAATCCAGCCAATCGCAGCGGTAATAGGTATTGTAGTAGCTTTCAATATCCAGCCTGGAAAAGGCTCCGGAAGTGATAATTCCCGCATTCTTATAATAAATGAACACATCGTTGTAGTCGCTTCGAATAAGGGTTTTAAGCCGCTGGAACACCTGGTAGCCCTGATAATCGCTCATATGGCCCGACACATAGTCGGAGCCGATGGATTCCTGGACGCTGCTGTCGGCTCCGGTTTGAAGAATGGTTGAAAACATATCCGTGAGACGTACGTCAAACAAGTCAAAAAGCTGAAAAAGGGAAGCCTCATTGGACTTGAGAACTTCTTCCCTTATGGCTTTCTCCGCCGTTTTATAGGTAAAAAGGATGGTAATCACCGGAATAAGAAGTACGATCAGATAGGAGGCGAGGAACCGCAATAAAAAGCTGCGGCTGAGCTGCCATTTTTTTCTTTTTTTCTTTTCCCTGTTCACATCATCATCTCCCAAGCAAAGCAGAGGCAATCGCTGGATTAAAAGAAAGGGTTTGCCTTGCGGTATGTCCATTTATGGAGCTATCATACGAATAGAGAATACACAGCACGCTTTACCCTGTCAATAACGCTCCGGCCTGCACCCGCCCCGGGAGCGCTGAATTTTAAAAACAGTCAACGGATTTTACAAATAGTCAATTGCCTGATGCCGTTATAATCAACGGTTTTGAGAAACGGTTCATAGCTTTGACCGCCTGGGCCGGAATAGAATGAACTTGCGCCGTGAGGACAAAAGCTTGCGGCCAAACATCACATGAACAGGAGGAAAATCTATGAAATTCAACGGAAAAAAGAGAATCCTATCCGTGCTGCTTTCAGCTTTGCTACTTTCCCAGCTGGCAGCATGCGGAAGCTCGGGACTGCCTTCAGGCTCTTCGGGCACACCGTCCGCCGGAACCCCTTCCCCTTCTCCCTCTTCCGGAGCATCGGAGGAAGCCTTTGCAGGCTACCCGATAAAGACGGACAAAACCCTGAAAATCTGGTCCTTTTCCAACCGGCCTGCCAGCGAATATACCGATCCGTCCCAGTCCCCCTTCCATAAGGGCCTTATTGAAAAGACCGGCGTCAATCTGGAATGGGAATGGCCCGTACCCGGAGCGGACAACAGCCAGTCCTTCAACCTTATGCTGGCCTCCGGGGATTTGCCCGATGTCATCTTCTATTATTTAAACGGCCAGCAGCTCATTGACGACGGCTATATTCTAAGCCTCAACGAGGTTATTGATAAATACGCCCCCAACCTTACAGCCTACTACGCCCAGTATCCCGAAATGGAGAAGGATTTAAAAACAGATCAAGGTAATTTTTACCACTTCCCCTGGCTTCGGGGCAGCGATTTTCTCCGAACCTACTTAGGGCCTGTGGTAAGGAAGGACTGGCTTTCGGAGCAGGGGCTTGAAATTCCCCAGACCATTGATGAATGGACCACAACCCTTAAAAAGTTCAAGGAAAGCTACGGCGCCACCTTTGCCGTTGCAAACGCCAACAACCGCATGTGGCAGATGGGCCCCTGGGTGGCCTACGGCGTGATGAAGGATTATTACATTGACGAAGGAAAAATTGTCTACGGGCCTTCCCTTCCGGAATACCGTGACGCCCTGGCCACCATGCACCAATGGTATAAGGACGGGCTTATCGATCCGGATTTCGCCACCCTGGACGATGCAGGCATGCAAACCAAGGTTCTCAATAATAAAGTGGGTTTTTCCTTTACCGCCTCCAGCCAAATCACCAACTGGACCCAGGCTATAACCGCGGGACAGGGGATGGGGGAATGGACGGCAGCGCCTTACCCTGTTATTAACAAAGGCGATTCGCCGGAATTTGTTCAAATGGACGGAAACCCCTTTAATCTGGGAGCTGCTATTACCACCTCCTGCAAGGATGTGGAGCTTGCAGCCCGGTTCCTGGATTATGGCTACACCGAGGAAGGCCGCATGTACTGGAACTTCGGAACCGAGGGAGAATCCTATAATCTGGTTAACGGCGAGCCCGTCTATACCGACGCCGTTCTCAATTATCCCGAAGGCATAAACAAAGCCCTGGACAAATACATCGGCACTCAGGGAGCCGGTATGTCCATTCAGGATGAAAGAATGTGGCGGCAAAAGAACCTTGCGGTAGCAGCCGAGGGCGTTGAGATCTGGACCAGCGACAACCTTATGAAGACCCATGCCCTTCCTGTCATTACCCCCACCACCGAGGAGACCAACGAGCTTTCGGCATTGGAAAATGCCATCAAAACCTATATGGAAGAAATGTACTACAAATTCCTTTATGGTGAAGAAAGCCTGGACAACTTTGACAAGTACGTGGACACTCTCTATTCCATGAAGCTGGACCGGGTGCTTGAAATAAAGCAGGCTCAGCTGGAACGGTACAACAATCGCTAAACGGACTTAAGCCTTAAACAGGGCCGGTTTATGAGCTGGTAAAGCCGGCTCGGGAGCCGGCCTTGCTTCAAGGCGCATCGGAGGTGCTAACCATGTCCAATAACAGGCTTTCCCGGCCGTCGGGCGCTCTTGCGGCCGACCTCATCCGAAACAGATGGAAATACCTGCTCGTCCTTCCCGTTATCCTTTATTTCATCCTTTTTGCCTACAAGCCCATGTACGGCGTTATAATCGCCTTTAAGGATTTCAGGCCCTCCCTGGGTATCTGGGACAGTCCCTGGGCAGGCTTTAAGCATTTTGAGAACTTCTTTCAGGATGTCTATTTCAGGCGGATTATCACCAACACTTTTGCCATAAGCCTTTTAAGTATTTTATGGGGCTTTCCGGCTCCCATTATACTGGCTCTTCTTTTAAATGAACTAAAATGCCTTCCCTTTAAAAGAACGGTGCAGACCATTTCCTACATGCCCCACTTTATCTCACTGGTGGTACTGTGCGGCATTATCCGAAGCTTCACCCTCACCGACGGAGCCGCCAATGACGTTATTGTTTTTCTGGGCGGGCAAAGAAGCTCTCTTTTATCCAATCCGGCCCTTTTCAGAACCATTTATGTAGCCACCGACATCTGGCAGCAGATAGGCTGGGGCAGCATTATTTATCTTGCGGCCCTGTCGGGAATTGATCAGGAGCAGTACGAGGCGGCCCGCATCGACGGCGCCGGGCGTTTCCGGCAAATGACCAGCATTACCCTGCCGGGACTTCTTCCCACCATTTCAGTGCTCTTTATTTTAAGAATGGGCGGCGTATTGAATGTGGGGTTTGAGAAAATCCTTCTGCTTTATCAGCCCACCACCTATGAGGTGGCCGACGTCATTTCCACCTATGTGTACCGAAAGGGTATTATGGAGGGCGGCTGGAGCTACAGTACGGCCATAGGTCTTTTCAACTCTCTGGTCAATGTGGTTTTTCTTCTTGTCACCAATGCCCTCAGCAAAAAATACAATGAGGTGAGCCTGTTCTGAATCCCTCAACCACTTTTAATTCCCTATAAGGAGGCGTATCCCCTTGAGCATTACCAAAAGCACCCCCGGCGAAAAGGTCTTTGATCTTTTTAACTACCTTTTTATGATCCTGCTGGTTATCGTAACCCTCTATCCCCTTTATTTTGTGCTCTGTGCCTCGGTGAGCAGCAATACCAGTCTCCAGGCTAACCCCGGTATTCTGATAAAGCCCCTGGGCTTTACACTGGGCGCCTTTCGTCTGGCGTTCAGGCATCCTCTGCTGCTGTCCGGCTACAAAAATATTTTCTTCATTCTTGTAGGTGCTCTGCCCTTAAATCTCATCATGACCCTCTTATGCGGCTATTTCATGGCGTCAAAAAAAGTACTCTTAAAAAAGTACGTGGTGGCCTTTTTTATGTTCACCATGTTTTTCAGCGGCGGCCTAATCCCCTCCTTTCTCAATCAGAAGGAGCTGGGGCTTTATAACAATCTCTGGGCGCTCATTATTCCCGGAGCCCTTTCCCTTTTTAATGCCATCATTACCAAAACCGCCATTGAAGCCATTCCTGACAGCCTCATGGAATCGGCGGGAATAGACGGAGCCAATGATCTGGTTATCCTCTTCCGCATTATAACGCCACTGGTGCTTCCAACCCTGGCCGTCATGCTCCTTTATTATGGTGTGGGCCACTGGAACAGCTGGTTTCCCGCCACCATTTATCTTAAGGATATGAATCTCATGCCCCTTCAGGCAGTGCTGCGCTCCCTGCTTATTGCCAATTCCAATATTCTCAACGCTTCCGAGGTCATTTCGGACAAGGCCGACAGCTATGCCGAAACCATTAAGTACGCAGCGATTGTTATATCCACCGTGCCCGTTTTATTTGCTTATCCTTTTCTTCAAAAATACTTTGTTAAAGGGGTTATGATAGGGGCCGTGAAAGGATAAAAAAAGCCTGTCGTAAAGCCGCTGATAATTCCCATTGACAGCATTATTGGGCCGATGCATAATGCTTGTGGGAGTGAATAAATAATATGCTGAATTTAAAAAGAATCGTACTTGGTCATCCCCTTAAAAACAGCGAGATAAAGAGCGAAAAACTCTCCCGACTGTGGGGGTTGCCTATCATGGCCAGCGATGCCGTATCCTCGGTAGCTTATGCCATTGAAGAAATTCTGTTAATCCTGATACCGGCAGCCGGGCTGTTGGCATTTGGGTACGTACCCTGGGTCGTTGTGCCCATTCTTTTGCTATTGATTATCCTGGTCGCATCCTATTCCCAGATTATTAATCATTTTCCAAAAGGTGGCGGAGCTTATATCGTAGCAAAAGAAAACATCGGCTCCACTTCCGCCCTTATTACAGCAGCTGCTCTCATCATTGATTACATTATGACGGTGGCTGTAAGTATTACCTCAGCCACCGCGGCCATTGCTTCCGCCTTTCCTTACTGGGATGCCCACCGAGTGCCTCTTTCACTGGCGCTTGTGGGCTTTATTACACTTATGAACCTAAGAGGCCTGCGAGAATCCGCCAAGGTTTTCGGACTTCCCACCTATTTATTTATCTTTTCCATGGTGGTATTAATCGGAACCGGTTTATTCCGGCTTGCCACAGGAACGCTTCAGCCTATCGTCTACAGTGAAGGTATTCTCCCTCGGGAAACGGTTTCCGGCATCGGCCTTCTGCTTATTCTAAGAGCTTTTTCCTCAGGCTGTTCCGCCATGGCCGGTGTGGAGGCGGTAAGCGATGCGGTACCAAGCTTTAAAGAGCCTTCCCAGCGAAATGCCAGGCATATTTTATATTTTCTGGCAGGGATCATTGTGGTTATTTTCGGCGGAACCTCCATTCTGGCGGTGCATCTCCAGGTAGCCCCGGTGGAAGGCAACACGGTGATATCCCAGATTGCCGGAGCCGTATTTGGCAACACTCTTTTTTATTACCTTATCCAGATCTTCACGGCCATCATTCTTATTCTGGCTGCAAACACAGCCTACAACGGCCTACCCCTTCTTCTGTCCATTCTCGCTCACGACGGTTATGTCCCCCGCCAGTTTTCCCACAGGGGCACCAAGCTCAGCTTCTCCAACGGAATCGTGTTTATTTTCATTGCCGTCTGCCTTTTAATCATTCAGTTTAAAAGCGATACTCACAAGCTTATTCCACTCTATTCCGTGGGTGTCTTTATCTCCTTTACCTTTGCTCAGCTGGGCATGTTCATAAAGCTAGTTAAGGAAAAGGAGAAGGGCTGGAGATACAAGTGCGGCATCAGCGGCTTCGGTGCAGTGGTTACTTTTACGGTTACCATCATTGTTTTCAGTACCAAATTCTTGATGGGCGCCTGGATGCTGGCCCTGGGGCTTCCTCTTCTCATCATGCTTATGATGTTCATTAAGAGGCATTATGACAGCGTCACAAAGGAGCTTGAGCTTAAGGAGCTCTATCCCTATTACGCCAAATCGGCAGCCTTTTCCACTCAGTGCATCGTTCTTATTCACGATCTCAACAAGGCTGTTTTAAAGGCCCTTAATTATGCCAATTCCATTTCAAATAATATTACGGCCCTTCATATTTGCCGGCATCCCGAGCATGCGGACAAGCTTCGAAGCCAGTGGGAGGAATTCAACATCCCCATCACTCTGGAAATTATAGAAACACCCTACAGGGACATTATAAAGCCCTTTGACGACTATATCTGCCAGAGAGAAAAAATGCTGGGCCATGGTGAAAACCTCTCGGTTATCATTATTAAGTATGTTTCCGAGCACTGGTTTGAATCCGCCCTTCACAACCAGACCACTTATTTCCTTGAAAAAAACCTCAGTAAACACAAAAACGTATCTTCCGTGATAAC
>JAFADM010000037.1 GCA_023424865.1 Bacillota bacterium
TTTTTTTACCTGGCTTATAAACAAGCATTTGTCCGCAAATGACGGCAGTACCGATTCCATACCCCAAAGGTGCTGCATACCATAGATTTTCATTCACAATAACAGCTCCCAAAAAACCTATAAGGCATAATAGCCCGCATAGCTTTAATGAAATATCAAGCAACCTGTTTTCACGATTTTTATCAAGCGCACACGCGGATAAAATAAAGCTTAAACCCATAAACAAGCCCCAGCCAAGATAATCGACTGCCATTTCAACGGAAGGCCATTTCCCGATTTGCAAATATTCAGGAACGTCAATCCCACTATTAATAAGCGGTGTCGTTACTGCTAAACTGACAGTATGGGCTAAGCTTGTCAGAAGCATGCAGGAGGATGCTGCGATAAGAGCCAGATATTTAAACATATTTTTGTTTTCCGAAAAGGGTAAGCATACAGTAAAGAGTACCATATAAAGACCTGCTAAAAGCGTTACAACCTCCATAGCCGTCACCCAAATAGGAAGCTGCGTTATTATTAAAGCCGCTGTTATAATAAAATAGGCAAAGCAAATAATCAGTCCCGCAAGAGATATTTTTTTAACATTCACTAGGATCCTCCTAAAAAAGAGAGCTCTTTTTTCCTTTTACTTATTAGTTGATTCTGAGTATATAATTACATTTTATATGTTTTAGTCAAATCATTGCAAACTAAATCCCATACTAATTATTTTCGCTGAGGACTTCCTTAATGGCTTTGGCCACATCTTGTATATGCTTCATATCTTCACTGGAATGCCCCCACACAGGCCATCCGGCATCCGTACAGGTACAAATTCTTTTTTCATTAAACTCGATTGCAACACGCGCGCCGCAATGCTCGTAATCCGCTCCATAACCAGGATTGCAGTCCGGTCTGCATGGGAGCAGCCCCTCTAGCACCATCTCAGCCAGTGTCGGAGATATAAGATGCAACTTTTTAAAAATTTTAGTGGAATTTTCAGATTTTAATGGCCAACGAAAGTAAAAATGATAGCGCTCTCCTTCCAGTTCAATACGAAAAATAACCCCTTGCTTTAGAGCATAGGCATAACGGTTTTCAAATTCGATGACAGTTCTGTATTTAAGAGCCTTCATAAACTTATCTAAATCTAAAAGCAAGCTTCTATCCGGTTGGGGGAGCGAGCGAATAATATCCTCCAAAGTCCATTTAAAGGTTGGATTAAGTGCCCGGAAGTCACATCGACTAAAGAAAAAACGAATTTTCTTATTATCAGAACAGGCTATGCAAAGCCTGTTAAAGGCAAGAAACATTTTTGGATAGCTGGAATGAAAAAGAATGGTTTGTTCACCGTTAACTTCGTAAGTAAATCCAATCTTCTTAATCATCAAAAGGCTTTCAAATGAGGCTTTCGCTCTTTTTTTCTTATTCGTTCCAGACCCTTCATTGAGATACAGGCTGTCAATAACCAGGCTATCTCCATTCAAAACACCTTTCTCGCCAAGCTGAAGCAAAAAATTGCTAATCGCGGTCACCGCGCTTACTGCTTTACTTTTCCGTTCATGATGCTTGATAAGATGTTTTAAATTGGGATCCCGAATCTTTGAAATTGCAAGGAATTCTTTTATACACCGGTCAAACCGTTCAGCCTCGTCCGGATAATCCTCCACAGGCAACCCATAGGCATCTGGATGCTCAAGCATATCCTGATACCAGTTTTTAAAGAATTGATGACATGCCAGCGCAGAAGCTGCCCATTCCAGCTGTCCGCTTACACTTGATTCCGTAGACAATCCACCCTCTAAAGGAGTAAGATTTACAAGCAAATCCGTTAAGTAGCGTTGTATATATGTCTCCCGGGAAGTATGTCCGCCTGTATATTTCATTTCTTTTCTCCTCATAAAAGGCTGGTTCCTCTATTTCTATTTTTAAAGTCATTTACTTTTAATTAACAATTAATCATTCAATTGGAATATGCCCAATCACTTCACTGGTTTCACCGTCGCATACAAGTATCGCAAAATTGTGTTCAGAGGTGTCACCAATGGTAATAATCCAATCGGATACATCAATTGCATTTTCTTCAACCGGATTATTCCCGCTCCACACCGATTTCCATGTGCTGTTTGAAGCCTTATCAATCTTAATAATCGATGTGTCTATACTTTCTTTTACAGTAAACGAGGAATTAATTATATATACGATGCAATTGTCAACGGCTTTTTTCTGTTTTTCAGAAAATGTCATGCTTTGAGAATTACAGCCATTCAAGAAAATTGATAGACAAATAACAAAAAGCGGCAGCGTAAGCCTTTTCATGATCTAAACAGCACCTCCTTTAATTTTCGTGAAAAATAAACACTGATTTTATTTAATATATAAAACTCATTTCATACCTTAAAACCCTAGAGCCTAGAGTACAGTATAATCCTAATCTTTTACAGCTATTTGTTCAAGCCCGTAGCCCGCTATAAAAAAGGTTTATATTAAAAACCGCCGCAGACGTTTCTACGGCGGTCGGATCACACACTATGCCATCTTCTCAATGAGATGTCTAATCTTTTCAAGTGCACGGTTGTCTAATTCCTTGCATTGACGAATAAGAGCAGCGATAGCTTCCCTGTTTTCTCTTTGTGCCAGTGCTCTGGCCTGTGGTTCGCCCATACCGAGGGAAACATGGTATTGAGGCATCTTCCATGCGGTTTGATGCTCATTGCGGAAGTCTTCCGCAATGCCAAATAAATCGCTTTTAAACTGCGGAAAACGCTCTGCCGCCTCTGCAAAAAACTGACCTGCATAGGCACGGCCCTCTGATACCATAGTAAACGCATCTCCCTGACACATAATACGTTCCATCAGCATGGGAAGCGGTGCGTTTTTAGGAAACTGGCTTTCATCGAGAAGCGCTTGTTCCCAAGCATCAAAGGCTGCTTGACCGCCTGCCCGTTGTCTTACATCATGAGGCTCCATCATTTCAGCTGCAAGACACAGGGTGTTTTTCAGGAACACCTCTTCATCCGGAAGCGGACCGGCATCGCCTACAGCCATAACCCCAAGGGTTTCACTATGCTCGTACCAGCCGCGCCGAATAAAATAACCACAAGCATCCGTATCCAGCGATCCCTTCCATTCCGGGAAGTCCTGAAAGTAGTTCCAACCAAGCAGTTTATCGCCATTATCCCGATAGCCGGTAATAACACATGCCTCCGGCGGGCCTATTATGCCAAATCCTATGACAGGACGGCCTGCATTGATTTCACGGCAGATGAGTGAGGTTATTTCAGGTTTATTGCCCTCTTTTTTTTGCAGAAAGACACCTGCGCGCCCGGCTGTTGAGAATGCACGGTTGATAGGCTCCATGGGATCAAGTCGGCTAACCAGAATGTCAACATTGCCGCCGTCCCACATTTCCCGGTTCCACATCAACCGGAAAGCTGCTCCTGATCCGGCAAGCAAACGGGAGTAATTAATGGATTGACCCGCATAGGTCAGGCAGGCTCTAAGTGAAGAAATAAATGGCGTAAGCTCAGGCGGGTCATTAAAATAACTAACTTTAGGAACACCGTATAATACGGTACCTTCACTGTGAATTTCATGCGTTACCATTTTATCATTCTCCTTTTGGACAATGACAGGTGCCATCATTCCCGGCACGATCCAAACGCCGCGAACCACCATACTGGACTCTCGGAAAGCTTTCGGGGTTTGTCCCAGCATGAATCGAAACGCCCGGGAAAACGCGTCATGGGATGCAAAGCCGCAATCCAAAGCTATTTCGGTTATGCTTTTTAAAGAATTACGCAGAGCGAAGGCCGCATTTGACAATCTCCTGGTACGAACATACTGGGCAGGACTCTGACCTGTGCCAACCCTGAATATGCGACGAAAATAATCTTCGTCATACCCGGCGATATTTGCCAGATGCTTACTATCAAGCATTTCGTCCAAATGCACTTCAATATAGGAAACCACCGATTTAAGCGTTAAATCGTGAAACATAAGCCACCTGCCTTGTATTTTACTTTTATCTCCGGAGACACATATAATGTATCACAGTTGTTTAAACGGCACCCGACAATTTTGAACATTGCATATGAGAATCCGCTCATTTTACTTTTAAAAGTACTTAAGTCAGGGATGCTCATCAGTATGGAAAAGCCATCTTAATTATATGTTTCCGATACTGACAAGCCTTTATATAATATCTCATGTCATTATTTTCAAGGAGGTGAATTTATGTATAGAGATGATTTTCAATGTGATCCTTATGCTAGCGACCACCATAAACGCGATCGCGGAAAGTGTGAATCAATTATCTTCTAAAGGTTCGGCTATCCTGCCAAGCTCGTCGGAAAACCTAAACTTAATACGTATAACATTGTTTTCGTGTACTGTTATACAGTCAACCAGTTCGATTAAAATATCTCTTGTCAGCTTACCGATATTCTGATACTGCCTAAAAGAAGCTAAAAAAGAATTCTCAGCAGCAGCATCCTTTTCAAGCTCCAGCCTTTCTTTCTCCAAATTTTTAATAATCTGTTCCAGCTTTGTGATTTGCCCATCGTAATCCTCTTTCATATGATGGTATTCCACCGGGGATATTTCGCCGTCCTTCCAGTCCTGCCAAACAGCCTGTTTATACCGGGCCAGCTTGCCAAGCTCCTTTTGTTTTTGTTCTAAAGTGTTTGCCAGCTTTAGGGACTGACTTTTCAGCAGCGGAGCCTTGTTTACGCCGGCAATGGTATCTTCGTAGTGTACCGCGAGATATACCTGCTGCCGGACCGCATGGAGGACGGCCGCTTCCAGTTTGTCATGCTTAATGGAATGCTTTGTGCAGGCTGTTTTCGACTGGTCCTTGTAGGTGCGGCAGAAATAGTAAACCCTACCTCTGACCTGACTTCGGGCCATTGCTTTGCCGCAATTCGCACAACGCAGGAAACCGCTGAATAGATACAGTTCTTTTTGCCTGGGACTTGTCCGGGTGTCCTTCTTTAAAAGCGTCTGTACTTTTTTAAAGGTTAACCGGTCAATTATTGCTGCATGGGTATTTTCTACAATATACCATTCGTTTTCCGGTACCCTTTCCTGCACATGGATTTTATAGCTCTTTATACGCCATTTGCCTTGAACCATATCCCCGCAATACATACGGTTATGAAGAATACCACTAACCGTACTGGCTGTCCATTGCGGCCTTTTGCCAGGGTCAAGGCTTGGCTGTGTATACTTGAGCTTTTGGACCTCACGCTTATAGGCGGACGGGCATAAAACCCCCTGCTCATTTAGCTTGCGTACAATGGCGTTCTTGCTTATCCCATTTAAAAACATATTGAATATGTCTCGGACAACACCCGCGGCTGGCTCGTCAATAAGCAGTGCGTTATTGTCCTCCGGATGCTTCCTGTAACCAAAGAGAGCAAAGGACCCTATGTGCTCCCCTCTGCTACGCTTCATATTAAAGACCTGGCGTACTTTATCGGAAGTCTCCGCGCAGTGGTTTTCATTCATCACACCCTGTATGGGTACGGCGATGCTCCTCATGTTTCTCGGCTCCCTGTAGCTGTCAAGGGGCTGATGATAAAGAGAGATAAAGCGAACATTATACCTTGGAAACCAATCATCCAGATAATAGCCCTGGTCGCTGTAATTACGGAATGAACGGGCAAGATCCTTTACAATTACACAGTTGATACGCCCGTTTTTTATGTCCTTCAGCATCTCCTGAAAGCTATCCCTTTCATCGTCCGTCGTTCCCGAAATACCGTCATCTACATACTCACCGGCAAGGATGTATTCGTCCCCGTCGCTGAAACTAGCAATATGCTGTTCGATAATGGCTCTTTGGTTGGTTACGCTTTCCGACTCATCGAAACTGCGGGAATCTTCCCGTGACAACCGTATGTAAATGGCTATGCGCCACACCTTGAATCTTGTTTGTTTATGCTCTGCCATATCAGCCCGGCTTTTCCGTGCCATTTTGAGCTCCTTCCCATCACGACACACCTATTGTTCCAACGTCCCTCCTTCCATAATTATGCATTTCTCTGATTGTCCTATGAAAAGAACT
>JAFADM010000067.1 GCA_023424865.1 Bacillota bacterium
CCTCCGGCAGTCGTTTGGGAACCCAGTGTACTCAGCCTCTCAACAAGATAACCCGTAAAACAGGGCATGGCAAACACAGCAGCAAAGGGGTAACGAACTGCGGCCTGCGCCATCTCCTCCACCTCATTCAAAGTGGATTGAGCCCTGACACAGCTGATATCCATGGAACGGGCCAGCTCCTCAAGAAAAGTGCTTTGCATGGGATGCACCTCCGGAAAAACAAAAAAATAAACTGATAATATGGGGAAAAGGTATCTAAAAGGTAATGTATTCTGTAACTGTTATTTACGGCGTCCCGAGGTGGAGGTTTCAAGCTCATAGCGATCTCCTACCAGGGCGACATGATCCACACATATGGGGCTGGACTGGAAATAGCATACCCGGTGGATACACAGAATCGCAGCACCCACAGGAATACAAAGCAGCTCCGCTTCCGTAAAGTCTGCGTTTTTTGCAAAAATTTTATCCCCCGAGCTGTCAATGGAGAGCCCGTAATGCTCCTCTAAAAACTGATAAAGGCCCGTAAACTGGTTTTTATGCTTTTCAATTCCAGGAACCAGGGTCAGATTAAGATAATTGCGCATAATGGCAATGGGAGTTCCGTCTGCCGTCTGAATCCGCTGTATTCTTGCCAATGGGGTATGGAGCTCCACTCCCAGGCATTGAGACAGCTCGCTGCCTGCGGGAACAGTGTCGATATGCATGCTTTTGGTAGCTACCTGAAAGCCTCTCCGGCGCAGGGTTTCCGTAACGGAGGTCAGATTTTTAAGATCCTGCCTGGCTTTGTGGTTTAAAACCCGGGTCCCGCGGCCCTGCTTGACTTCAATGAAGCCTTCCTTTGACAAAAGCTCCATAGCTCTTCTGACCGTGGTTCGGCTGACGCTGAAAAGCGCTTCTATTTCAGGCTCCGTGGGCAAAAAATCCCCAATAGGGTATTCTCCGCCCAGGATTTTCTTTTTTAAGTCCTCATAAACCTTCAAATAAGATGGAAGTCCGCTCATATGCTCCCCTGAAAGACCACTTATGACGAGGGGCCTTGCTTTCAATGATTTAAAAGTATACCAGAATAGGGCGGTTTTTTAAAGGGTATCCGTAATCTGCAGCAGAGTAAACGCATACAAATTTCGAACCCTTCTGAAACAGCTTGGTTTCATCTGCCGGTTTACCGTAAAAAATAGGGTACCGGAATGTTCACTTTTTGTATGCGTTTACCCTGGAAGACGGGCGTGTCAGACTTGAGCTTCACCACCGAAAAGAATAAAATGAGAAGAAACGGGCATAAGGAGGAGGGCTTATGACTATCCAGCGCATTAAGAACCGCAATGTTGTCTTTTCACACAGGGATCTTCCTGAATGGGATCTCCATCTTTCCGTCATACTTGGGCACAAGCATGTTTTTCTCATAGATACAGGTCTTGGTTCAGAGAGCGTAAAGCCTATAATATCGTTTTTGGAGCCCTTTAATAAGCCTCTTATTGTCATTAATACCCATTACCACTGGGATCATGTATGGGGAAACGGAAGTGTGGGGAATGTGCCTGTCATCGCTCATGAAACAAGCCGTACCCTGTTAACTGAAAAATGGGACGGGGATATGGAAAAAAATAAGCGTTATGTGCGAGGGCAAGCGGATAAGGTGTTCCCAAATCAGCTCTTCGACAATCGCCTCTATTTCCCGGATGACGGTGTGCTGCTTTTCCACACACCGGGACATACACCTGACGGCATCAGCATTCTGGATGAGAAGGAGGGGGTGCTGCACATAGGGGATACCATAGGGGATACGCCCGATGCCCCCGTGCCCGATCTGGACTTAAGCGCCGACATTTACCGTCGTACCTTGATTAACTGCCTCAGCCTGTCCTTTGATACGGTGATATCCGGGCACAACCAGATTCAGGATAAGCCGTTTATAGAAAAGATTCTGACACTTATTTAGGATTTGGGGCAGTACACAGAGCGCAAGATACGCCATATTTTCCTCAATAAAAAACAGGATTTGTGCGCTTTATTGTTTTAGAATAAAAGGGGTTTATAAGAATACAACTAAGTAGATGCTGGAAAAATATTGGTTCCAAGTCTATTATTAGGGAGGAAAAACCATGAAAAAACATCAGCTCGCGGCACAGCTTTACACTTTGAGGGAATTCCTCAAAACACCGGATGATGTGAAGGAAACCCTTAAGAAAGTTAAAGCCATCGGCTATGACGCCGTTCAGGTATCGGGCGTCGGCCCTATCGATCCCGCCCTTCTCAAAACTTACGCGGATGAAGCAGGTTTGAAAATCTGTGCAACCCATATATCCGCCGACCGGCTGAGAAACGATCTGGACAATGTCATAAAGGAGCATAAGCTCTGGGGTTGCGAATATGTAGGTCTTGGTGCCCTTCCCGGCAACGATGCATTGAGCAGGGAAAAGGTGGTGACTTTTGCAAAGGAGTTCAGCGAAATCGGCCGTACCCTTCGCAAGAATGACCTCTACTTTATTTATCACAACCATAAATTCGAGTATGAGAAATTCGACGGACAAACCTGTATGGACATTCTTTTTGAAGAAACCGATCCCGATGCCTTTGGCTTTGAGCTGGATACCTTTTGGGTACAGGCCGGCGGCGCTAATCCCGTGGAGTGGATCGAAAAGGTAAAGGGAAGAATGGCTGTGGTTCATTTTAAGGATATGGCCATTGTAAAGAATGAGCAGATTTTTGCCGAAATCGGGCAGGGGAATCTCCAATGGGAGGCTATCCTTGATGCCTGTGAAAAAACCGATGTGAAATGGTATGCCGTTGAGCAGGACGTATGCCGCAGAAATGCCTTTGAAAGCCTGGAGATCAGCTACAAATTCCTGGAGAAACGTTTTAAATAGCATTTTAATGAAATGAACCTCTAATTGAGAATTAAGGGGCTTAACGTAAATCGTAAGCCCCTTTTGTCTGTTATGAAAGCGGGAAAAGAGCAAAAGGGACAGGCTCTTCCAACAGTATGGCTATGTGCCAGGATGACCATTTAATAATAAACCTCAAAAAAAAGCTTTGTAAAAT
The DNA here is from genome assembly GCA_023424865.1 of Bacillota bacterium. The sequence continues at coordinate 3,043 of JAFADM010000067.1, forward strand.
TTTAAAAAAATGAATTTGTTTCTTTTCCAAGTTTCATATTTTAAGAGAACGATTATCAATAAAGCCGTAAGAGGGCTATGGAAAGATCTTGGAACCTGTTTGCCTGAAACAGGTAGTGTATACAGAATACATTGATTTTTGCAAAGTCTTTTATTAAAAGCCGTATGAGGACGTTGTTCCCTTCCGATTTAGCCAAAACACGTGTTGAAATCCCCTTTGGATTATGATAAAATTTCT
>JAFADM010000063.1 GCA_023424865.1 Bacillota bacterium
AACGAGAGGCCTCAAATTATTCAGCTTGATATTTGACAACACATCGGGAATCATTTCAGCCAAAACCTCGGTTATGAGCACAACACCAATGGAGCTGTCATCCAATGCGGCCCGAATCGCATCTAAAGCCTCCTGGCGCTCATGGACGACAACGCCGTCAATGCCTGCCAGGCGCATGCCCGCTTTCGTATCCACATTGTCACTGATGAGAAACATCCTCATTTTAGTTCCATCCCTTTCTTAGGCACAATTTTCGTTTGAAACAAAGGTCTTGCCCTTTTTCAAACTTTACACTTATTATGCGTTCAGAATCAGCATGGATACAATAAGTCCATAAATAGCAATACCTTCTGCAAGACCTACAAATACGAAAGCCTTACCGAAAATTTTGGGATCCTCGCTCAATGCACCCAAGGCAGCAGCACCTGTACCGGAAACGGCAATACCGGAACCAATAGCAGAGATACCAATAGAAAGAGCTGCAGCAATGTATCTGAGGCCGGCAGAGGGATCAACTGCGCCGGTTGCCTCAGCTGCAAATGCCGTGACACCGCCACCGATTACGAAGATCGTTGCGGCAATAATGACACCAAGCATTGCGGTGATGTTCATGCCCAGCAATTTTTTTGCATTTTTTCCGCTGATTTTCCGGTTCAGGCATACGACGGCAAGGCCAACCGCGCTCATAACAAGTGCCAGTGCAATAACCAGTAAGAATTCCATAGTTAAAAACCTCCATGTTCTCTGTTTTGTTGTCAAATTTAGTGTTTACTGTAAATAAGATATTTATGAGAAAGCCCTCCAAAAGACTTATTAAAAGCCTTCGGCAAGCTTAATCTTCCGTAACGGTAACAGGCTTGAAATCATAGCCCTCACCCACATAGAAACGTCCGAATATTTCATAGTATTCAAGACGCATGCATTGAATAGCAACTATGAGACCTTCAAGGCCAATGGTTAAAGCATTACCTATAATAACCACCACTATGCCCCCGAAGCCCTGCATCATGCCATAGAGAGACCATACGGCCAGCGAAAGGCCGGCATGGCTTAAAACAAAAGCGCCCACGCGAACAAAAGACACCGTATTACTCATAAAGCTCAGCACGGTTTCAAAAAGCTCAAAGCTGGCTTCAACAAGGTACAAGCCTTTTTCGTGGGGCAGGATTTCCTTTTTTCTTTTTAGGATGTTTTCCAGGGGTTCCTTAAAAAAGATCATGATGGCCGGTAAAATAACCACTACAACAAGAGCAATTTCCGTAAATACAATTTGTCCGCTTAGAAGGGAAAGCAGCACACACACCGCTCCTCCGCCATAAAACATCAGGCCCGCAAGACCATTTTTGTCAAACAGCAGTCGGCCCCATTTTCTCATTTTAAAGCTGTTTATCATGCTTGCGATGATTGTAACAATAATGATTAACACACCGTAGCCTAAAGAAAACAGGAGAATGCTATTGATACTGTCTTTGCCATGAAGAGGTGCTTTCCATAAGGGCGGCAGAATTCCTTCACTGCCGAAGACGCTTCCGTAGACAAAACCGAAAAACGTTGATGACAATCCGACGTAAAGGCCGATACCGCCAAATTGAATCTTTTTTACGGCAAACAGATAAAGACCGGCCAGGGCAATAAGAAGGCCCTGTCCCACGTCGCCGAACATAAAGCCAAACATAAAGACAAAGGTAATAGTTAATAGGATAGTGGGATCAAATTCCTTAACTACCGGCAGTCCATACATGGTAAGAAGGCTTTCAAAGGGCTTGAAAAACTTTTTATTGTGAAGAATGGTGGGAGGATTGGAAGTTTTAACGTCCTCCGGATCCTCTCCTGTAAAGAGGATGCCCTCCAGTGGTTCCATTTCCTTGCTGAAGTACTTGTAATTCTTCACCGGCATCCAACCCGTAATAAAAAAGGTTTCTTTGGTATGGGCAGCCATAGCCTTTATCTCATAAACCTTGGAAAGATACAGCACCTTATTGTAGTCCAGCTCAAACCGCTCCTTCTCCTCATCAATGAAACGTGCAAGGTTTGCCTCTGAGCGTGAAATAAGCTTCTGCATCTCGGTTATTTCTTGGGAGAACTTCTCCAGGTTAAGCTTGGGACCGCCCTTAACCTTCTCGGAAATGCGTATGCGTTCAAATCCAAGGGCCTGAAAAACATTGTCAACTACGGGAGCCGATTTTTCGGGCATGAAGTAGAAGATCCACATGGTCTCGCCTGAATCAGAGAGGGGGATTACAATAACGTCAAGGTTATCCAGATATTCCTTCTGTTTTGAAAAGTTTTCTCTGGGAAGGGAGCCGAAACGGAATTTAAAGAACTCCATATGGAAGAGGTCTTCCACATTAAACTCGAGACTGGAAATCGGTGCAATCTGACTTACAATCCGCTCTCTTTCCATAATACCGGTTTTATAGCCTTCAATTTCCCGGCGAGTTTCTTCCAGGCGTTCTTCAAGTTTACCCACATATTTACTCAGGGACTGAGCATCCAACGCCTCAGGTGAAAGCTCTTGGATGGTGCTCTTATTATAAACGCGCACAGAGGCGTTCATTTTCTCATTTAGCACCCGCATTCTTTTTTTTAAATGCTCAAGAGGGTTTTCTTCCTCAAAAGGCACCAGACCTTTAACATCAATATGCTTGTAGGAGGGCTCAAGCTGAACATTGCCATTAATAACGTACTTTAGCACGAAAGGTTCAAAATCCTTTAACGGCCCCAGTACGCTGACATACTTCATATGCTCCACAGCCATGGCTCTTCACTTCCTTTTTCCGGTTTAATTAGGTATTCCGGCTACAAAATACCGCATTCGTTCAGGAGGCAGTCTGTAACGGACTCCCTCTATAATAGAAATCAAATTACCCATCTCAATTTCCTTCAGCCTGATATAGGAAAAAACACAGGCGATGGAAAAGCTGTCGGCACGAAATCGGTGGCGGTAATACTTGTAGATGAATTCCAGGTAATTGTGTTCGTTGAGTATCTCATTCTCCGAGGAAAAGAGAAAACGATAGCGGGTATCCGCCAGTACTCGGACGAACTCCTCCTGGTTTTTAGCAGATAGAAGAGCTTCAATTGATGTTTTTCTTAACTTCCCATAGCTGGGAAGAATATAGCTCTGTATAACTTCTGTAGGAATTGTGTAATAGGACTTACTTCTATATATCCAAAAGATGTTGAACATATCAATTTCAACATCAACGAATGCATTGGCAATAACTTTGTCACGGCCCGAAAGCCATTTCATACAGGATTTCTTCAAAAGCTTGAGGTAATACAGATCCAAAGCCATTTCCATATTAAACATACGGTTAGCCGTTGTTTCCGAAGCAAAAGGCCGAAGCACATCGTAGTAGTCTGTTCCCTTAAGGCCTGAAAGGAACTCCTCCAGATTATTGGATAAAGCCAGTTTGGGCAAATGAATATTGTCATGCCCTGTAAGAAACAGCAGGGAATCTTCCAACACGCTGTGATCAGGCTTACCTGAGGCAAAAACCCTGAAAATCAGCTTTAAACTTTCTATCTCAATACGCCGGTACATCAGCTGTGTAATCGCCTTGGTGTCGTTCCGGGCAAATTTTAATATTTTACCAAATTCATTGACAAAAATATGCTTTATTAAGTTTTCCAGATGTCCCCTGTGTATACTCCCTTCGTCAACCTCGCTGAGAGCCTCGGCGTAGGGGGTGTTGCTGTTTTTCAGGTAGGTCAGTATTTCACCTACGTTTTTCTTTCTTATAAGCTCCTGGTAATCGGTCTCATTCAGAAGTTTTCCGAACATAGCCCGGGTTTTGCCCGACAGAGCACCGTATTTAATCTCACGAAGCATGTTTTCACCTTCCGATAATTCGGTTTATGATTTCTTTTTCCCAGATATCCTGGTTTTCTTCAGCTGCTTCTTCCATAAGGCGCATTCGAAGAGCCGTGTCCTCATAAATCCGCATTACCCTGTCATCTGCTTCTCTGCGGCTTTTTAACCGCAGCTGCTCGATTTTGTGCTCGGCCATCTCTTCAATATTGGCTTTAAGTGAGCTGCATTCATCCCTGCCTTCGGCAAGTATGCCATCCTGCTCGCTGATGCCTTCGGCTACGACCTGCTGAGCGCTCTGTTCAAGTTCTATAATACGTTTAATAACATTTTCTACGTTTTCCATACAACACCGCCTGTGGCAACTCAAATTGCCCTTTCTGCGTTTCATACTTTATTTCGGCATTTTACGACAATTTAACGATAGGTATATACCACTCATTATGTTATATACCCTTCCAAGAAATCTTTCAACAATAATATTGCCCAAAATAGCTTAACCTTAAAAAAAATAGTTATGAGATTAGCTAATACTGTTGTTTTTGGCCCCATTGCTGTAAAGAATTCCCGCGAATAAGGCTTAATCCGGGCCATAAAAAAACAGCCATTTTATGCATAAAAGCAACGGTATGCTATGTTTTTTTGCATGAATTGTGAATTGTGAATTTTGAGTTTTTGAAAAAGAAACCTTATTTATTTTTTAAATTGCATAATTATACATATCTATTGTATAATTATTTATAAATTATTGGAGGTGCTACCATGGATCTTGATACTCTTATTGATATGGACAAAAAATATTATATGCAAACATTTGGAAACAGAACCCCTGTTTGTTTTGTTAAAGGGGAAGGCATTCACCTGTGGGATACCAGGGGAGAAAAGTATGCGGATTTTCTGGCGGGCATTGCCGTCAGCGCCCTGGGGCATTCCCATCCGGCACTTGTACAGGCCATAACGGATCAGGCTAAAAAGCTTATCCATTGCTCTAATTACTACTACATCGAAAGCCAGGCCAGGCTTGCCAAGCTTCTTGCAGAAAATTCCTGCTGCGATCGGGTCTTTTTCTGCAACAGCGGAGCCGAAGCTAACGAGGGAGCCATTAAGCTTGCACGCATCTTCTATAAGAAGAAAGGCATTGAAAATAAATATGAGATTATATCTCTTCATAAATCCTTTCACGGAAGAACCCTGGCAACCCTTGCCGCCACGGGCCAGGAAAAGTATAAAGCTCCTTACGCCCCTCTCACCCCAACCTTCATCAATGTGCCAATAAACGATTACGACGCACTTTTTGCCGCTGTCGGCGATAAAACCTGCGCCATTCTCCTTGAGCCCATACAGGGCGAGGGCGGAGTGAACTTAATCTCTCCCGAGTATGCTCAAAAGGTGAGAAAGCTCTGTGATGAAAAGGATATTCTTCTTATTTTCGACGAGGTGCAGACAGGCCTTGGACGTACCGGCAAGCTCTTTGGCTATGAGCATCTGGGCATTGAGCCCGATATTTTTACCCTGGCCAAGGCCCTGGGAGGAGGCGTCCCCATAGGTGCCCTGTGTGCCAAGGATTTTGTAGCCTCAGCCTTTGAACCAGGCGATCATGGCTCCACCTTCGGAGGAAATCCTCTGGCCACAAGTGCCGGATATGCCGTGCTTTCCACCATTCTAAACGAGAATCTGCCTTCCAGGGCTGCCTCTGTCGGAAAGTACTTCATGGAGGGAATTGGAAGCCTTAAAGACAAGCATCCCATAATTGGAGAGGTAAGAGGAAAGGGTCTTATGGTGGGTCTTGAGCTTACTCAGCCTCTTGCCAAGAAGCTCCATCAAAAGCTTCTGGACAGACATTATCTCACAGGGGCAGTAAGTGACAAGGTGCTTCGGATGCTTCCCCCCCTCATTGTAACGCAGGAGGAGATCGACGGCTTCATAGAGGCGCTGGATGCCTCTCTTTCACAGCTTGTATAGCGGTTCAGGAAGTATAAATCTCAAATTTTTAGGAACCTCCCATGCAACTTTAAAGGGCTCACCGCATACAATTGAATGCAGACAATATTTTTGTGGTGATAGCCATGCAAGATGGAAATGTATTTGACAAACTCCAGGGCAATGTAGCCAAGAAGAAGTTTGAGAAAGCACTTGAAATGCTGCGCAACGAAAACCCCCAGGAGCTCAAAAAAAAGCTGAATCAAATGGATACCGGTGATATTCTTTCCAAAATGGACGAGTACGACGCAAAAAAGCTAGGTCAAATGGGCATTAACCTCGACGAAATCAGGCAAAGAATCACCGATAAGGATTTTGAAAAGCTTACTCAACTTCTGGGCTCCGACGGAGCAGTCATCGCCCAAAGACTTCGGAATCTCCTAAAGAACGGGCGCTGATACTTTTCAGATTTTCTAGGCAATTAGCAGGGAGGCGATATCCATGCCGGACGAACTTGACAATAAATTGAAACAGATAGCGGATATGTTTGGTGTAACCGATACGGGCAACCTGAGGAATATTGTGGAAAGTTTTGCCCCAGGCATCAGCTCCCAACTTTCCTCTCCCCCCTCCCCGTCTTACACCTCTGAGGATCAGCCAGGGGAAGCGACACCCGTCATAAACACGGCTCCTTCCCAGTCAAGGAATTTGGGGGGAATCTTAGGGAATAATCTGGGGGATCTGGGCTTATTGACAAAAGCCAATGAGATGCTTGGTATGTTTAACAATGTCAAGGATTCCAGAATAACGCTTTTAAATTCCATCAGTCCCTTTTTAGGGCTGGCCAGACAGCAGCGTCTTACTTCTGCCGTTCAGCTTTTGAAGGTCGTATCCATCATAAGTGTCATTGCACCCGGGCTAAATCCTTCTTCCAGAAACAGGGGGTGATATGCCAATGGATCAAAAGGGACTTTCGTCCATCCCTCTCCCCAATTCCTGGGATAACTCTTCCGGGAAGGACGGGAAGGACGAAATGAACAATAAAAATACATCTGTGTTCTCTCAGGGACCTTCTTTTCTTCCAGCTATTTTAGGCAATATAAAGATGGAAGATGTAATACTCCTTGTCCTTATTGTAGTACTCCTGTCGGAAGGATCCGGGTGTGACAATCTTTTGGTGGGCGTTCTTATCGTCCTGTTCCTCTCGGGTATTGACGGAAATCCGTTTGGCTTTTAAAGCCGGTCCATGCATATTTTTCTTCTGAATGCAAATGCTTTTCATGAAAACAGTTTTGGGAGGTATTCATGAAAAGGCATACCGCATTTGCATGGATTTATCTGATTGCCGCCATCGTTCTATCCGCAGGCATCATTTTTTCCGGAAACCGGGCCAATTATCAGGAGTTTTCCAGAATGACGGTTTCCTACTACGGATCAAGCGGCACAGAGGTTACAGAAATCCAGAAACGACTGAAAGCCTGGGGTTATTATCAGGGTACCGTGGACGGCAAATACGGCTATCAGACCTATCAGGCTGTTCGCTATTTTCAAAGCAAAAACGGACTTAAAGTAGATGGTGTGGCTGGAAAAGCAACCCTTGCAGCCCTCGGCATTCCTTCCAATTTGTCCAATCAGGCTGCAAACAGGGATCTTGAGCTGTTGGCACGATGCATTTACGGTGAGGCACGAGGTGAACCCTATGAGGGGCAGGTGGCAGTTGCTGCTGTTATTTTGAACAGGGTTCGCGACAGCCGATTTCCCAACAGCGTCGCCGGGGTTATTTACCAGCCGGGAGCTTTTGATGCGGTTGCTGACGGACAAATCAACCTGACACCCAATCAGACGGCCTACAATGCTGCAAGAGATGCGCTGAACGGCTGGGATCCCACCTATGGCTGCATCTACTACTATAATCCCGTTACAGCCACAAGCAAATGGATTTGGAGCCGCCCCATCGTAGTTAAGATCGGAAATCATAATTTTGCAAAGTAAGAACCCACCCGCTTAACGCAAGCATGCCTGCGACCAGCCCGGGATGCATGGGCGAGCAGCAGGCTTATACAAATGGCTAACACTAAAGCCCCCAACAAAGGTCGGGGGCTATAAGGCAATGGACTAGGGCTATTTGCTGCCTGTCTTTATAGGCTCTTCCGCTTTTTCCACAACTGCGGTTACAGGCTCATAGGACGCTTCATACAGCCATGTCCTTTCATTGTTTACAAGCCTTTCCACCTGTACTGTGGAGCCCGGTATGCCCGGTGTAATAATCCGGGATTCTCCCGGAGCCAGATTTTCGTTTATGGTATAGGCAGCAGGAGGTTCCTTAACTGCCTTAACCCTTGCATAAACCACGCCGCTTTTCACTTCTCCTGTTGACAGAAGGGAAAGGGTCAGCGTGTCTCCATTCAAAGACATAAGCACCATAAGGGGCTTTCCAGTAGCATTTTGCCAGGCAAGATTGTCATCGGAATCATCCATGACTGCCTCCAGACCCGGCTCTGCATAAACTACCGGCTTTTTGGCGCCGGTTCTTTTTGTTACTGTTATTTCGGGCACGCAAAGAACGGACTGATACAGGCTCGTTGCCGTGCGGTTTAAGCCGTCCTGTCCAAGCTCCCCCGCTAAATCCGCTCCTTGGAGCTCTTCTTTCAAATTAAAGCTCTGTCCAGGCTCTACGACGACACCATCCAGTTTAGATGCCAAAGCCATAAGCCGGACTCCCAAATTGGAGGGGTAAGGCATTTGAGTCTGTGAGACAAGATATTGGAAGCTTCCGCCGGTCGTTTCCTGAGATTTTAATAAAGAGAAATAGGGGCCCTCCTCCAGCTTTATGGACAAGGAATCATTTGAAAAGTTACTCATCCTCTGTTCAAGCTCGCCGGCCAGTTGTTCATAGTCTGGCAGAACACCCGGAATTTCAGGGGTAAAAAAAATCTGTCCGTCCCTTACCTCATATTTTTCTCTAAGGGTTTCGGTTTCATATTTACCGATACGTTTAATCAGCTCCGTACGCAGCAAATCCGAATTAAGAGCAATTGCGGGAGAGACAGCCATCGGGCGCTCCAAAAAGGTAAAGAGTCGTTTAAAGATATTTTCGGGCTGGTACGCCTTCAGTGCATCCAGCGTTTTTTCCACATCCAGAAAAGCCCCCACATCCCTATAGGCGATGGTGTATACCTCATCGCCTACGGTCAGGGTGAATTTTGCGGATTCTATACCGTTATGGAAATAGGGTTTTGCAAGACTTTCAATTTCCTTTAGTGTTTTAGTGCCTACCGCCAAATCGCCCAGCTGGGTTCCCGGCGGAAGGTTTTCTCCCTCGTATAAGGACACTGCGGCAAGTCCGGCTCCAACGCCCACAAACGCTTGAAAAAGAATCCCCAGAAAACATAGATTTTTCTTTATAGACTGCGTTATGTGCTCAAACATGCGCCAATTCCTTTACAACCTGCCAAATACCTTTTAAGGCTTTGGACGGCTGGGCCCGTTAGCCCTCGTAATTCATAAGAAGCTCTACCAGCCGCCCCTGTTCCTTAACCTCCTGAATGGCTTTTTCCGTGAGGATTTCACCCATTTGGACAATCAGGTCTCCCGAACTGCTGTAAAGGCTCTTGGTGGCTTTTTTGCCCACCAGATAGGCTGCCTGTTGATTTTCAAAGAGTACTGCCGAATCCGGTTGTGTTTCTTCGCTTAAATCAGAATTTTTTTTTTCCGTTTCTTCCGCGGGTGCCGCAGATGCTGGGCTCACTACTGGGCTGATATTCAGTTCCTTCTGTTCGAATACAAGCTTTGCGGTGAAGCCTTCCTCCACAACCAGCAGTCGCTCGCTGAAGGTAATAATGACATCCTTGGGAATGATGCCGGTCTTTTCGTTCTTTTCAAAAGGAATAAAGTCAACACCGGCAATGGAATAGCCGGAATCGCTGTCGATATGAATATCGCCGGCTTCCCCGTAAAGGCTTCCCTTCTTGGAAAGGACACGAGTTCCCCGAACTGTAACATTCTTCTGCATCAGATCAATAGCTTCGGGAATTTTGACAATATTGCTGATATCCTCCTGCTTTTCAATGGTGAGGGCGTACTCACCGATGCCCAGAACACGGGCTGCAGGTACAACACCGCCCGACAGAGTGCTTATGCCGCTTTCGATAATGAAGAAATCAACCGTGCCCTTTGCGGCATTGATTATAACATTCTTCACCTTGCCAATTTCGTTTCCGTCGCTAATGCTGATTACGGGCATTCCTATGATTTGTTGAGCGCTTTTCATCCCTATTGACCCCCTCGTGTTATACTAAAATGATTTGTTGAATTTATAAACCGGCTGTATAGCCATGCTTTAAAGATATCTGATTATTTCTGTTTTAAGGGCTCCGTCCAACAGCTCCCCGGCCTTTGATTCCAAAACGGACAAGGCCCGTTCCTTCTTGTTAAGCTTTTTATATAATGCGCACAGATCGAGGATAACGCTTTGTACAAGCCTTTTTTCCGGAGGCTCTTCCAAAAGCTGTTCGTATGCTTGTGCGGCCTTTTCCAGCTGTCCTGCCGTTTTAAACTGAAGCGCTTCGTGTAAAAGCATTTCAGTTGTTTTTACGACTGCCTTCCCTGTTTCTTCAACTATTTCAGGAGCCAGGGTCAACTCCCTTTCCTCCGTATCTTCTGGGTTATCCCAAACCTCCTGCTGTACCGTAAAAGCTTCAAGCCTGTCCGGCAAAGCCTCTGTAGAAATCTCATTCGTATCAGGGCTAAGGTCCGAATCGCGTTTTAAGGAAGTAACATCAGGCAATTCGGAGACAGCCACATCATCAAAAGCCTCAATGACTTCCTCCTTCACCATAGCCAGCCCTCTCTCAGTCACACTGACATCGGATAACACCGGTTCCGGCACAGAATCCGCCTCCAACTTTTCCG
>JAFADM010000064.1 GCA_023424865.1 Bacillota bacterium
CTTTTGCTTTAAAAACAGTTGACAGACAAGCTTTGGAAACCTCATCCGAAACCTTTCCATGGGAAATTTGACCGCCTGAATTTAAATTCTGGATTTAGAGAATAATGAAGGCAGACGAATAAATGGATGGTGATTGGGATGAGGTTTCATAAAGCGGATGTGTTAAAAATTGCTGCAGTTCTGTTAGTGACAGTTATCATTTTATGCACAATAATAAGCGACTCCACACAGGAAGAAATCGCCGGGAGTGTGGTTCGGCTGCACATTTTAGCCAACAGTGATTCAGAAGCGGATCAGGCTCTTAAGCTTAAGGTCAGGGATGCCATCCTGAGTTTCGTAACAGATAGGTATCCCCAAAATGCCGATAAGGCCCAGGCGGAGGCTTATCTTAAAAACAGCCTTCCCGAAATCCAGAGGATTGCCAGGGAGGTCCTGGCGGCCAATGGCAGCTACGCGGATGTTAAGGCCAGCTTCGGCAGATATGCCTTTCCTACCAAGGCCTATGAGAATGTTTCCTTACCTGCGGGAATTTACGAAGCCGTTCGGGTGGAAATAGGGGAAGCCCAGGGCCAGAACTGGTGGTGTGTCATGTTTCCGCCTTTGTGCTTGGCGGATTCCGGCTCGCTGAAAATGACCGAGGAGGCCATGCTTCAGCTTAAGAAGGAATTAGGGGACGGCAATTACGAGCTTATTACCGAGCTTGCCAATACGGCGGATGTTAAGGTGAAGGTGCGTTTCCGGCTGGTAGAGCTGGTGGAAAACTCAAAAATGCGTCTGGCAGAGCTTATCCAAAATATGTTTTAGTCATACTTTAGATGATATGCTGACAGGCTGTAAAGATGTCAAGATTAATTTTATATTGGGAGAGGCTTAAGGATGGTTAAAATCCTTTATGAAGACAATCATCTTCTTGTGGTGGTAAAGCCCCCTGATATCCCGGTACAGGCCGATATCAGCGGGGCTTTGGATTTGCTGAACCTTTTGAAGGGTTATTTGAAGGAAAAGTACAATAAGCCGGGAGAAGCCTATTTAGGGCTTGTACATAGGCTTGACCGTCCTACGGGAGGGGTCATGGTTTTTGCAAAGACCTCCAAGGCGGCCGGTCGGCTTTCGGAGCAAATAAGGGAGCGCCTCACGGGAAAAACCTATCTGGCCGTAGTAAGCGGAATTATGACGGAGAAGGAAGGGGCGTTTTCCGACTGGCTTTTGAAGGATACCCGCACCAATATGGTAAAGATAGTTCCCCCTCATACCAATGGCGCCAAGGATGCGGTACTGGGCTACCGTGTACTGGAAGAGAGGGAAGGCTTAAGCCTTGTCAGTGTTCGCCTGCTTACAGGCCGGGGACACCAGATTCGCGTGCAGATGGCTCATCATGCCGCACCTATAGTAGGCGACAGGCGCTATGGCAAAGAAACCGGCCCAGGGCCTTTTTCCTCCTCACAGGAGAGAGGGAAAGGCTTGACTCAAAATCCGGAGGACAATGAAAGCGGCAGAAAAGGGCAGGGACCGGAAGAGGGTATGGCTCTTTGGGCTTATGAGCTAAGCTTTGCTCACCCTGTTAAGAAAGAGGAGCTGATCTTTTCAGAGCCTCCCCCTGCCAAGTGGCCCTGGAATCTTTTTGAGGTCATTTCTTCGGATTAAAAGGTATACATTCTCAGTTGTGGTGCCAGGGGCTGAATGGGGACTAAGTTGGACTAAATTGAGAATGAATAAGGCTCAAATGTGAAATGCAACTGTATTGGGACAACCTACTGAAACATGTCCCACGGAAATACAAAGAAGACGGCTGTACCGGGTTCATACCCCGGTGCAGCCGTCTTTTTCTTGTGTTGTTACTTTAAATTTGTATCAGAGCCTTCGGACCTTCCATTTTATGGTTCTACCCGAAGAACGGTGTTTTGGAGGGTGAAAATATCGGTCTTGACGAGGGAGCCCTGAGCGACGGTACCTTCCGCCGTAAATTCACCGGGGCTGGCCACTCTTGCGTAATACACCAGCTCCTTGTAGTCGGAGGCCTTTTCCTGCTTGCCAACGATAAAGGTAACCTTCTGACCTTCAATCAGGCGGTAGAAGCAGCCGTAGGTGTCTTTTATGCCCATAGTCCAGGGAGCGGCAATGGGCTTTAAGCCGGAAGGTGCATAATCGCTGATTTCATAGGTGTTGTCGATGGCCGCTTTATCAATGGTATAGCGAATAACGACCTTCACCACATCATCCTGCTTGAAGGTGGTGGCTTCCTTGCCGGTAGCCATATCAAAATACGTTCTGGAGACGGTTATGCCTGTGCTCTGAGCAGTTCCCTGTGTAAAGGGAGCTTCAAAGAATGACAGGGCGGTAACATCCCCTTCCACACCGGTAATCTTTAAATCGGGCAGCTTTATAGAGGGTACCGATATCACTTCGCTCCATTTATCCGAAAGATCGGTGGTGTAGGTTTTTCCTTCATAGGTATAGGTGAAGGAGGCCTTGGCTTTGGGAAGCTTTACGAAGCTGTCCGAGAGGTACATGATTTTTTCAACACCGGCGTATTCGGTCTTGGAATAGTTTCTTTCAACATAGGTGTAGAGCTTGGCGGCATCAGCACTGTTGATGCGGGATGCCAGGGCGGCTGTAAGGGCTGTGAGCTTGTAGGATTCGTCCGTATTGCCTGAGGTGACAGGAACCCGGATAACCGGATCCTTGCGCTCCAGAAGGGGTGAAATACGTCCGTTGTACAGCTCCTTTGCCTTGGCGGTATCGCCCAGGGCATCAAAGGAGAGCGCCAGGAGAACCGTGTTCTCTAAAGATGAATTCTCAATTTTCGAGGCCTTTTCAAGATCCAGGAGCACCGGCTCGCCCAGAACCGAGAGCCCGTAGAGAGCGGCAATGTAGCTCTCACCACCGGAAAGCACCTCGTTGTAGAAGTAGGCTTTAAGGGAGGAGGTGTCCGAGAGCTCCTTCAAATAAGGGGCAAGAAGAGCGGTCAGCTTAAGGTCGCTTCCCGCATAGGGGAGAATGCCGTAGCCTCCGTCCTCGTTCCTGTAATCCGTAAGAGTGATGTCCTCCGTGTCATAGGCAAAGCCCTTGTCTGCCAAAAGCTTATCAAGATAGGTTCGGGCAGCGTTTGCAACAAGCCTCTGGTCCAGGCGCTTGCCGCTTGACCAGGCCAGGCTGCTTAATTCGTTAATGAGACGGCTTCTTTCCGTGTCCGTAAACAACAGTGTAGTAAGGCCGCTTTTGCCGCCGGTGATAACCGTTCCGGCAGCCAGCTTGGTAAGGGTTGTTGCTTCCATGGTTCTGTGGGAGGACAGCACCGTAATGGTCTGTTCCAGCACATCAATGAGCCCGCTCTTTGTTTGAGCCGACATCTGGAGGGTGTAGGTGCCTTCCGTAAGGGCCGGAAGAGCCAGATTCACACGTTCAAAGGCTTTTGCGGAGGCAGTGGCCTCATAATCCGATTTATTCTTGATGGTGAGCTTGTAGGACACCACGTCCTCATCCCAAAGATCCTCGCCATAGGCCGTCATACCGATATAAGGCTTGTCGCCTGTGAGGTAGACCTGGCTTAGGGACGCGTTGATGAAGAAGGGCATGGAAACCACGGTGCTCTGCACCTTTGAGCCTGCCTTCAAATCCTGGGAAACCGCCGCGGCAGACAGGCTGAAGGAGGTAATGTTGTCGGGAAGCTTCAGGCGGAGGGTGCCTTCGCCCTTGCTGTCAAGCTTTACTGTGGCAAAGCCGGCGGTATCCTTGAATTCGGAGCGAACATAGCCTGAGTCGGCCATTTGGCCCGCGCCGGCCATGGCCATGGGTGCCTCGGAGGCAGCCGCAGCCACTCTGCCTGAATTTTTACCGCTGTCAAAGGAAACCGCTGTCTTGCTGCCCTCCTCAAAGCTTACACCGGTGATATAAGGGGTATACAGGCCTCCGTAATTCCTGTTGGAGAAGGTTGTGGTAATACCGCTTCCGATAAAGGAATAAAGCTGCTGAAGAGGCTCGATGGTATTGCCTGACAGCTTGAGAAGAGCTTCATCCACCAAAGAGATGTTTACCATAGCTTCCACAGGCTTGCCGCTCTTATCCTTGGCTGTGACGGCGATCTCAATTTCATCGCCGGGGCGATAGGAGGTCTTATCCGTCGAAAGGGTTAAATCCAGCTCCTTTTCGGTGTAATCGTAGGTTACAGAGGTGCTTCCGGTAATATAGGTCTTACCGTTAAAATAAATGCCGTTGACAAAGTAGTTAGGTGCAAGCTTTTCGTCAAAGGTGCGGGTGTATTTGGGTTCGCTCTTTACGGCAAATTCGGAAATGCCGTTTCTGGATTCCACAAAGAGGGTTTTAAAGCCGGTTATGGGGGTGCCGTTATTGACAAAGGTGACCTCCACCGGTTCGCCTTCCCTATAGCTTTCCTTGTCTGTTTTCAGTCCGAAATTGTCATAATCGTACTTGGAGGGATAATTATACATATTGCCGGGATAGACATTAAGCTGCCCCTTGATGCTTCGTCCCTTGGTATCGGTGGTGGTGTATTCCGCCAGATAATAGCCTTCATTGAGGGTATCGCCCTTAAATTCATAGCGGGCGGCGCCATCGGCACCTGTTGTGAGAGTGGGACTTGCCAGAAGGGTTTTCTTTTCCCTGTAATTGTAGGTTTTGCGTACCACCTTGTTGATATAGTCGTATTCCTCGCCGTTTTCGTACTTTTCCCATACCACCCGGTAAAGATTGACCTTTACGCTCTGGTTGGGCTGGGGAGCTCCAAAGGGATTGTCATTGTCATCAATGTCGTCGTTAAGGGTTGCCAGATTAATGGCGGCGGCGGTTAAAGTGAGTACGCCCTTGCCGTCCTTTAGGGTGCCTTGCGCCTTGTAGCCTGTCGTATTAGCAAAAACACGGAAGTCGTAATATTCGGTTACATCGGCGGACTCAGGCAGTGAGGCGGTGGCGCTTATGCCAAAATAGCTTTCGCCCTGCATGTTTGAGGTGTATTTAGGCGTGTAGTTTACGGTAAGAATGCCGTCCTTGTCGGTGGTTCCCGTGCCGGAAACGGATTTGCCGTATTCGTTAATATTATAGCGGATAGCGGTATTGCTAACCGGAGTGCCTTCAAAGAAGGAGGCCTTGATTTTAAAGGTGATGGGCTCCTCTACAAAAACAGCTTTCTTGTCGGAGGTGATCTCCAATTGATATTGGGGCTTCACATAATTTTCAACCGAGATGTAGGAGGATGAAACAATTTCTCCTCCCACCCTGACGGTAAGGGTATAATAGCCCGGATCCAGAGCCGGAAGCTCCATGGCGCCGTTGTAGAATCCGCCTTCCGCACTGAGCTTCAGGGTTTTTAAGGGCTTTGAGAGGAAGGGCAGATAACGGGAGTACATGGAGGAGGCCATGGGATAATAATAGCCGCCGCTGGCGAGGTCCACGGTAATATCCTCCGGGAAGGTATTGTCTACGCGGCTCTTTAAAAAGCCCCAGAACTGTACGGTGTCACTGGGCTTGTAAAGGGTTCTGTCGGTTTG
>JAFADM010000429.1 GCA_023424865.1 Bacillota bacterium
TAACAACCTCAAGAATGTCCTTGGCAAGCTGGCTGTCCTTGTCTTCCGTGCGAAGGGCGATAACGTTGATGTAGCCGTCCTTAAGCTCTTCATTGAAAATAGCGTCGGCAAGGTTCAGGCCTGCGCTGATGGCATAATTGCCGTTGATAACCGCCAAATCGGTGCTGTCCAGGCTTCGGGGCAGCTGAGGCGCTTCAATTTGTGTGAACTGAAGGTTTTTGGGGTTCTCAGACAAATCCTTTTCCGTGGCCTTTGCCAGATCCGCATTGGGATCGATTTTAACAAGTCCGGCCTGTTCCAGAACCTTGAGTGCCCGGGTAAGATTTGTGGGGTCGTTGGGGATAGCAACGGCTGCGCCGTCAGCAATGGCTTCAACGGAGTCTGCCGTATTTGAGAAAACACCCATGCCCGCGGTAGGAATTTCTGTTATGTACACAAGATCAAGATTATGTTCCTTTTTGAAGTTCTCCAAATAAACCGAATGCTGGAACATATTCACGTCGATTTCCTTATTAGCCAAAGCATTGTTGGGTTGTACATAATCGCTGAATATAACGTATTCGATTTCATAGCCTTTTTTCTCTAATGAAGGAGCAATGCCCTGTTTGAACATGTCTTCGTAAGGTCCTGCACAGAAGCCGACTTTTATTTTCTTGGAAGCATTCGAGTTGGCCGCAGTGCTTCCGCAAGCAGCAAAGAGAGATAAAGAAAGGGCTGCTGTTAACACAAGGGAAAGGACTCTTTTGGTTTTCTTCATAATTATGTATTCCTCTCTCATAACTTATTAATCCGGTAGGATTTGTGATATTTATCCTATCACAGAGTATCCAGATATGTCAATAAGGCAAAGTGCATAAATATTCATACCCTACTCAGGCCTTGAAATGGACAAATAAATGCAATGCTTTGTCCCTAAACCTTGGGCATAAAGCTCAGAGTCCTTATAATCCCAAGTAGTGGCTAAGAGAGCTGGGGAATTAATAAAAATCCTGCCTTATATTAAAATTCATCACCTTCTGAAACAGGAGAATCGTTCTGCAGGAAAAAAAGAATACCGCTCATTTCGTAGATAAGGTAACAAATGCAATTAATTGTCTCTTATAATTCCGGCGGGTTGTCATCTATACTGTTTTTGTGAGCGACTCATGAGTGAAACGAGAGGTGAGGCATACATGACCACAAACAAAGAAGCGACGGAAAGCACCAGCATTCTCAAAAGCAGCGGCTCTTATCTTACCGCCAGACTTTCACAGGATTTAAAAAAGCATTGGCAGCTCTATCTCATGCTGCTTCTACCGGTATCCTTCGTTATTGTTTTCAATTACATACCAATCTATGGCATAACGATGGCCTTTAAGGATTTCTCCATGAAGGACGGTTTTTTTGGAGGGACATGGGTAGGCTTGAAGTATTTTAGGCAGTTTTTTGAATCCCCCATGCTGCGGATGCTTTTATCCAATACCCTTATTATAAGCTTTTACAGTCTTATAGTTATGTTTCCTATTCCCATCATCTTCTCCATTGCACTCAATGAAGTAGGGAGCAAGCTTGTCAAAAAGACCCTGCAAACCGTAACCTACGCGCCTTACTTTATCTCCACGGTGGTGCTTGTGGGCATGCTTCTGCAAATTTTTCATTTGCGCATTGGTATGGTCAATAATCTCTTGCAGCTTGTTGGCCTTGACCGAATCGATTTTATGGGTACTGTGGGCCATTTCCGGCACCTTTATGTATGGTCCGGGCTATGGCAGGGCATGGGCTTCGCGGCTGTCATTTACATTGCCGCCCTGGGAGGGGTGGATCCAAGCCTGGTGGAGGCTTCCGTTATTGACGGAGCTACACGGCTCCACAAAATCCGTCATATCGATATACCCGCCATTCTTCCCACTGTTGTTATCCAGCTTATTTTTGCCATTGGCGGCATTATGAGCCTTGGCTTCGATAAGATATGGCTTATGCAAAACCCTGTTAACCAGCCCATATCGGAGGTTATCTCCACCTTTGTCTATAAAAGAGGCATAGAACAGATGCAATACTCCTACGCCACCGCAGTGGGGCTTTTTAATGCGGTGGTTAATCTGGCCCTTTTGACGGCAGCCAATTTTGGTGCCCGCAGGCTGGGCGAAACAAGCTTATGGTAAAGGGGAGGATGAAAAAATGACTGGAAGATTAAAAAGACGGAAATCCGGCGTAAGGCTGTTTAATAGCCTCCCCGACAAATTGCTCATGACGGTTGTTTATATTGTTTTGGTTCTTGGGCTGCTTGTTATTCTGCTGCCCCTTATTTTTATTGTTGCAAGCTCCTTCAGCTCTACTGAGGCAGTAACCTCAGGCCGGGTCTATTTTTGGCCGGTGGAATTTTCTACCGAGGGTTATAAAATTATCCTTCAATCGCCTTATATTGTTAAGAGCTTCCTTATGAGCGTTTTTTATACGGTTTCGGGTACCTTCGTCAGCGTCAGCCTCACGCTTCTTGCGGCTTACCCCTTAACACGGAAGGACTTGAAAATCCGGGGCTTTATCATGGTTCTGTTTACCCTGACCATGTTTATTAACGGAGGCATGATACCAACCTACCTTTTGGTAAAAAGTCTGAATCTCACCGATACCGTATGGGCCATTATTCTTCCCGGCGCACTCAGCATTTGGAATGTCATTATAACCAGAACCTATATTCAAAGCAGTATTCCGGGAGAGCTGTTTGAAAGCGCGTCCATTGACGGATGCAGCGACTGGCGGTTTTTTAAAAGCATTGTGCTGCCCCTGAGCCTGCCCATTATAGCCGTCATAGTTCTTTTGTACGCGGTAGCCAAATGGAATTCATTTTTTGACGCCTTGATTTACCTTAATAACCGGGAGCTGTATCCGCTCCAGCTGGTGCTTCGCTCGCTTCTGGTTCAGGGCAACAGCGGAAGCTTTGATTTAAGCTTAAGCGAACAAATGAATAAGGCCGCTTTAAAGACGCTGCTGCAATATGCTCTCATTGTTGTTTCAACAGCGCCGATTCTCATGGTTTACCCCTTTGTGCAAAGGTATTTTATAAAGGGGATTATGGTGGGCTCCTTAAAGGGTTAGGTGCACTGCACCAACTTAAGCTATAGATCATGTGAAGCAATAAGGGTAAAAGAGAGGTGGTTCGGAACGTACTAAGGAGGTTAAGGGATGATTAAGCAAATAAAATTTTTAGGAGGGTATCTAATAATGAAAAGAAAGCTAGCTTCGGTGCTGGCAGGCAGCATGCTTGCAGCAAGTATCCTATCGTCCTGCGGAACGGCCAATGACCCGCAGGTTCAGGCTCCAACAGCCACGCCCAGCTCCCAATCCAGCCCCCAGCAGACGGGAAACAGCGAGCCGGTCACTTTAACCATTACAACCTCGGTGAGCGACCAGATCCCCCTGGATGAGTCCAATAACGCCATTCGGTACATCCAGGAGCATACCAACACAAAGCTTAACTTTAATATTTTGCCCTCGACGGATCCTGATGCGAAGTTCAATCTTCTGCTTGCCAGCGGGGATTACGGGGATGTGGTGGCCAAGGAGGTTTCACGGGCTCAGGTAATGAAGCTGGGCATGGCGGACAAAATATTCATACCCCTTAACGAGTATATTGAAAACAATTCCGTTTACTTGAAGACGCTTTTGACGGAGAATCCCCAGTATGAGCAGTTGTCCTACGCCAAGGACGGCAACATTTACGGCTTTATAAAAATAGACGAAGCCTACCATACCCAGGCCTACCCCAAGCTCTGGCTCAACCAGAACTGGCTTGAAACCCTTAATATCAGCGAACCCCAGACAACCGAGGAATTTTACAATATGCTTGTTGCCTTCCGTGACGGTGATCCCAACCAAAATGGTATCAAGGATGAGGTTCCCCTCACAGGCAGCATCGACTGGAGCTGCCCCACTGCCAATTACCTTCTGAACTCCTTTATACCCTTTGACCTTGCGGGCACTGAAGCAGGAAACGCTTCCATGTCCTATTCCAAGGACGGCAAGGTGGTCTTCTCCGGCGATAAGGAGGAATTCAGGGAAGGCCTTCGCTTTATTAAAAAGCTGGTGGATGAAAAGCTTCTGGATGTGGCAAGCTTTACCCAAAAATCCGACCAGATGCAGCAGGTTGTCCGCCAGGATCCTTCTCCTGTAGGCGCCTATACTGCCGACCATTTTGCCATGGGCATTGATTTGAACAACAGGGAAATGAATCAGGCCATAGTGGCCCTTCCTCCCGTAGCCGGCCCCCAGGGTGTACGGATTCAGCCTAAAACCGATTTCCGGGATAAAACAGGTAATTTCACTTTCTTTATTACAGACAAGTGCCAGAATCCCGAAGCAGCGTTTCTCCTGGGAGACTTCATGCTTGACAAGGAATGCGAAATGACCCGCCGCCACGGGCCTGAGGGCTCCGGCTGGGGTAAGCTTGACAAAGCCCTTCCCTCCGCATTGGGCCTGGAAGCGCTTTACTGGATTAATTCCGACTACGGTGCCGCAGGCGGTTCAAAAGAAAAGGATACCCTTTGGATTCCTCCCTTTGACGATTCCTATGCATCAAGACAGCTTTCCGACCCTGTTCCCGAGGATCTGTACGTTCCTGAAAGCTATGAAGCTCGCCTGACCATTGAAACCCAAAAGGTTATTCCCTATTTTTATTCGGAATACCTGCCCAAAAACATTGAAATCTATATGGATAATGCGGATGAGATCGCCTATTTCTCTGAAATACGGCTGAACCTGCAAAACTTTATCCGAACAAGCATCGCTCAGTTTGCCACCGGCGAAAAGAGCCTTGATAAGGA
>JAFADM010000531.1 GCA_023424865.1 Bacillota bacterium
GCATTGATGTGAAAGGAATAAAAGATTTGATCCCGGACAAACTCAAAAAGAGAACGGACCTTGGATAATGTATCCTTAATTCCGTATGTAAGCTGTTCGGCTGTTTCTTCAACCATGGGATGATCGTAATCGAGTATTGCACTATGTCCCAAATAATCACTTAAGTCCGGACTCTCGGGCTTAGGGTCGGGCATTGTTTCCATCTCCTTGCGGAAAGCTTCGTTTTTACCACTATAACATTGTTTTTTTATGGATGCAAGTCTGCCTAAAGTTTTAATAGAGAGCCGTATGGAAAACTTTGATTAATGAAGTTATAATGGTAGGGAAGTAAAAAAGGGGGACAAGGAATTGAATGATCCAAAAAAGTGGATGCGGGAAATAGGAAGCTGGCTAATGGCCATCCTTTTGCCTGTACTCATTATTTTTGTATTAAACCTTAAGGTTTTTGTAATAGCAAGTGTGAACCAACAATCCATGATGACAACACTGAGGCCTGGCGAGGTGGTTTATTACAACCGGTTTGCAGCCGATATCAATCAGCTTCAGCGGGAGGATATCATTCTATTTCTTTCAAATGACAGGCAGAAGCAGGGTTTTTTAGATGAAGTATCCATTAAATGGACAGATTTTATGGATGCCATACTTCGCAGGCCGCAGACCCATGAACGCTATGTAAAGCGCATCATCGGGCTTCCCGGGGATGTGGTGGACATCCGGGACGGAGCAATTACCGTCAATGGAGTGAAGGAAGCCCGCAGCTATGTAAGGGGGACAACCCTGGAAGGGGAATTTGGCCCTTACCCGGTAACCGTGCCGGAGGGCAAGCTTTTCGTCGTGGGCGACAACCGGGAAGTAAGCAAGGACAGCAGAGCCTTTGGCTTTATTGATATCAAATCGGTGGAAGGCCGGGCCGTATACCTTATATGGCCGCTGAACCGTGTACAGACTATCCGTTAATCCTGCAGGCCCGATGGAAAATACCTGTTTGTACTTTTTAAAAGGAGAGATCCATGGAAGAAGAAATTATCGTTTCCCCGGTGGAAAGACCTGGGATAAAATTACCCGGTACTTTTGATGCAGGCATATTGTACAGCGTGATTGCTATTTATTACACCTACTTAAGCGGTCGTATTCTGGCCTTTGGTTTGCCGGAAAGCTTGAATATCCTCCTGCCCGAGCTTCTTTTTATAGCTCTGCCGCCTCTGGCATTGGCGTATCTGAGACATTACGACATTAAAAAAACCTTCCGGTTTAAGGTGCCCAGACCTATGGAGGTCGTGGTGGTGCTCATAATGAGCCCTGTAATGGTAATTGCAGGAGCCTGTGCTGGTTTTGCAGCTCTTTTAGCCATCAAAAGCACCTTTGGCAGTGTTAATCTGGCAAGCGGTGCCGGTGAGGTTATGACAGGGGGACTTGGGCTTGCGCTTCTGATTATTGCGGTAGTGCCTGCCGTCTGTGAGGAAATTCTGTTCCGGGGTATGATCCAAAGAGGCCTTGAAGGACTGGGGGCTGGCTGGTCCGTGCTTTTAAGCGGCGTGCTTTTCGGCCTGTTCCATTTCGACTTTCAGCGTCTGGCCGCACAAACCCTCATTGGAATTGTTGCAGCTTATGTGGTTTATCGTACCGGATCCATTATAAACGGCATGCTGCTCCATTTTGCCAATAACGGGCTTTTAACCCTTCTGGCCAATTTAACTACAGGAGCGGCCCAGGGTGGAGGAGGGGAGCTGGAGATTATTACGGATCCCTTTGAAACCCCTGAGTTTCTGGAACTGGCCGCCCAAAACGGCATGTCGCTGGAGCAGCTTCTCGGCATTGTTTCTATCGTTTTATTGGTAATTATGGTCTTCTGCCTCTTTGTGGTGTTTGGCCTTTGTATCATTTTAAAGGGGATCACTGAGAAAACCCTTGAAAAGCCCCAGCGCAAGGCAGGAAGCTTTAAAGGCCTGCTGACGGGACTTCCGGGTCTTATACTCATTGGCATTGTTTACACGGCCATTGGACTGTCTCTGGTGGGGAGTGACTGGGGCGAACGGCTTCTTCGGATTATTGGAATCGGATAATAATAATGACATAAACGCGAGGTTTCTATAAGATGCTCTTATCGGATAAGTGGACACAATATAAGGTTTTAGGCTGTGGTGACGGCGAGAAGGTTGAATACTGGAACGGTTATGTATTAAGAAGACCGGATCCCCAGGCGCTCTGGCCCATGACCGGTCTTCATGGGGAAAGCCGGGTTGACGCCCATTACCATCGAAGCAAAAGCGGTGGCGGTGAGTGGGAAATAAAAACGAATATCCCAAAATCATGGGTAATGGACTACGAAGGCCTGCGATTTAAAATTGAACCCACCGGCTTTAAGCATACGGGACTATTTCCCGAGCAGGCGGTTAACTGGGACTGGATGTCGGCAAAAATACAGAATGCGGGCAGACCCATTAATGTGCTGAACCTTTTTGCTTACACCGGGGGTGCGACCTGTGCCTGCCTTAAGGCGGGGGCGGCCGTATGCCATGTGGATGCCTCCAAGGGTATGGTTAACTGGGCAAGGGAAAATGTAAGCCTCTCAGGACTGGAGGACAAGCCAGTCCGTTATATTGTTGAGGATTGCATGAAATTCGTTCAGAGGGAAATCCGGAGAGGAAAAACCTATGACGCGGTGATTATGGATCCCCCTTCCTACGGCCGTGGACCGGGAGGCGAAGTATGGAAGCTGGAGGAGGAATTGTACGGGCTGGTGGAAATTCTATCCCATGTGCTGTCGCCAAATCCGTTGTTCTTCCTTCTCAACAGCTACACGACAGGCTTATCTCCCTCGGTGACGGGTAATATGCTGACTCTGGCCCTGGCTTCCTTTAAAGGCCGTGTGGTAAGCGGAGAGGTGGGACTTCCGGTGGAAGGTACCTCCGTTGTCCTTCCCTGCGGCACCTACGCCCGCTGGGAAGATTGAACTACCAAGTAACAGTGGATGAAATTTAGGCACAGTGGTATAATATGGTGATAAAAAGCTTCAAAAAAGAAAGGACAGGAATGAATGGAGTTAAAGAAACTTTTTGATACGGCAGTAGAAGCGCTACAGGAGAAAAAAGCCAGAGACATTAAAGCCATTGATATAGGAAATCTGACGACAATAGCCCATTATTTCATACTATGCAGCGGAACCTCCGTTACCCATATCAAATCCCTGTCCGACAGTGTAGAGGAGAAACTGGGCGAGCTTGGAGTAAAGCCCAAACGCACCGAGGGCTACAATGCAGCCCGGTGGGTTTTGATGGATTACAGTGACATTGTTATACACATATTCCATGAAGAGGAACGCGAGTTCTACGGCCTGGAGAGGCTTTGGCAAGACGGTATACCGATAAAATTTGAAATTCCCGTTTAATAGGGGGCAAGGCCCCGTTAACAGTTTTATGGAGGAGTATTATGAGTTATTCAATGGAGACCGACAGGAAATGGCAAAAAAAATGGGCCGATAGCGAAATCTATCAATTTGACCGTGAAAAGCTGGACAAGAAGCTTTACTGCATGGAGATGTTCTCCTATCCCTCCGGTGCAAAGCTTCATGTGGGGCACTGGTACAATTTCGGCCT
>JAFADM010000552.1 GCA_023424865.1 Bacillota bacterium
TACCCGAGGGCACCCCCTTCGGCACCTTCCTTGGAAGACAGTCCCGTCATTTTCTAACCGATATGGGGCTGGATTATATCTGGCTTTCCAATGGCCTGGGCTTTGGAAGCGAAACCTGGGGAGCTACGGGAGCCATCTTTGACGGCAAGTCCTTTTACCCTGAAAAGATAGAGAATACTAAAGGACGTATTCTGGACTTCTGGAAGCTTTTCCGCCAGGAATGTGATTTCCCGGTGGAAACCCGGGGAACCAATTTAACCTTTGGTATTGATTTTGCCTCCGATGCGGTGGATCTTATGGGAATTTATCAGGGCGGCTTCGATATCCTGCCGCCGCCCAATTCGCCCTGGGCGGCTCTGGACGGGGATTTCGGGCTGGAGCTGGCGGGGTATATGTCCCGCATTGCCGAGCTTCCTGCCACGGATTATCTTTTCCGCTTCTATATCCACGATCCCTGGTGGATGAACAGCCCCTGGCTGGATCGCTATGAGGGCCAACCCCACGATATTTACCTGCCCCTGGCGGTAACCCGTCTGGACGGTGAGGGCCGGGTGCACATGCCCAACCACCTTAACCTACTGACTGCCGATAATTCCCTGGGGGAGCTGCCCCGGCAGGTTCCCAACGAGGTGACACCACATCTTATTAAGGCCGTCACCGAGGGCCCTGACGCTCCTTCACCCTTTGTATGGGTTTATCCCTTCGGCGAATACGCCCGGCAGACTTCGGGCCGGGTTGGCAAGTCCTTTTACGAGGACTGGTTTGTGAGAGGGGCCATTAATCACGGCCTGCCCCTTTCCACCGTCATATCCACCGACAATTTCCTTAAGGTAACAGCCCAAAAACCCGGCTTCTTCGCAGGCTCGGTTCTGGTTTTCTCAGTACCGGAGGCGGGAAGCCCCATGAACAGCGCTATTCTGGACTTTGCCGCAAGCGGGGGGAAGGTTCTTCTTTACGGCTCCATGGAGGGAGCGGATTTAAAGCTTCTCAAGGTCCTGAACCTGGATTATGCCCCGGCGCTGGAAGGCGAGCTGGCCCTTCATATGAAAGAGGAGCTTGCCCAGAGCGGTGACTTCATCCGAACGGGCCGTTACGGGGATAAAATCAACCATGTTTCTCTTATGTCCGACGGCGGCGTAAATACCGTCCTCCGGAAAGAGGCCCAGGAGGGCGTGAAGGTGCTGGCCACCGTGTCCCAGGACGGCCAGGAGCGGGTTGAGGCCCTTTACCGCACCCATACTAAGTGGCAGGGGGGCGGTATTGTCTGGATTCGTGGCGTCAACGGCGGTGCTCTTAAGGGCGGTCACATTTTAACCCCCTTCCCGGCAGACAGCCATTACCCGGTTGAAAGCTTCATGCGCCTTGCCGCCGGGCTTTTTGGCTATGAAATAAGTTTCGCGAAGGAAACACCCCAAGCCAGAAATCCCATTATTATGCTCCACCGCCACGAAAACGCCTTCCGCTTTTCCTTCTATTCACCGGATACCACCTCCAAAACCTCTTTTAAGCTGCCACTGGGGGCGCCGCTCTTAACTGGTGTGGAAACCCGTCTGGAGAAGAGCGCGGCCCATTACAACCTACCCAGGGCCTATGAAGCGGAGTGCCGGGTTTTTGTGGAGCAGGAGGACGGCGTTGTGGGTGTGAAGGAAATCGCCCCGGTAAGCTTCCAGATGCGAAGACGGCTTAACATAAGCGGCCTTAAAAATGCGATTGTCCGGATTCTTCCCCAAACAGGCTTTGAAGCTAAAACAGAGCTTTTATATAACAGCTCCTATCCTTTCATGGCAGGAGAGGACGTTCAATATTCGCTTGTGGACACACCCTATGGACCTGTTTTGGAGGCCCGAGGAGTTACGGGAACCCTCACCGTGTCGGACAGGTACGCGGAGGACATAACACCCTGATGCTCCGAGGTACACATATAACATGTGCAAATCAGGCTTTGAATTCAAGGCAATAAAAACAAGGCAATAAAAACAAGGCAATGAAAATAAGGCAAGGAAAACAAGACAAGAAAAACAAGACAAGAAAAACAAGAAAGGGAAATTAGGAAAGGAAGAAGTTGAGTTATGCTGGCTTCCAAAGAACATTATTTAGAGGCATTGTGCCGGGATCTGGAAAAGGTCTGGCCCGACAATCAAACCGTGGCTATTGTCTGCCACGGCCACAGCTGCCCCGCAGGCTATACCGCCAATCATGTTACCCGGCCCCTGGACGCATACCCCCATCTTATCCGACAGGAGCTGTCCTTACGCTTTCCCTGCTCGGTGGTCAATGTCATTGTGACGGCAATTGGAGGCGAAGGAGCCATTAGCGGCGCCCGGCGATTTAAAAGGGATGTGCTAGGCTTAAAGCCGCGGCTTGTTACCCTGGATTATGGGCTTAACGACCGCTTTGGTGAGAGGGCGCAGGTGGAGGCGGCCTGGAGGCAAATGATTGAAGAGGCTCTTAAGGAGGAGGTAAAGGTGGTTCTGGTAACGCCACTTCCCGATTGCGGTCGGCTTTATTATGACCCTGAGAAGCTGCTTTTTCCAGCCTCTGAGATATCGGAAATGCTGCGAAGGCTGGCTAAAGAGTATGGCATCGGCCTTGCCGACGCAGCGGCGGCCTTTGAGCTAAAGCAGAGGGAGGGCCTTAGGCCGGGGGATATTCTTATTAGTGCCAACCATCCCAACCGCAGGGGGCACGAGCTTTTGGCAGGAGAGATTATGGACTGGTTCCCCCTATAGGCTGCCAAAACCATCGGGGCATGAAAAATCATAAGCAAAATGGTTATAAAAACCCGGGGCAATGATGGGATCCTTATAGAAATGAAGGGCATGTGACGATAAAATAAAGTCATATGCCCTATATTTTATCCTTTACTTATTCTCCTTTGGAATCAGCTTTACCATGAATTTGACGGTATTTAAGGGGGGATAGACCATAAGCGTTTCGGAACTTTTTTCCGAAATAGGAAAAGCTTTGAAACCCTGTATCCTCCGCAATGCGGGATACGGAAAAGTCCGTATCGGAAAGCAGCCCGGCAGCCTTTTTAAGGCGTAAATTATGAATGTATTCCACCAGGGTAAAGCCGGTGGAGGCCTTGAAAATACGGGTGAAATGGCTGGGGCTTACGCCCAGATCCGCGCATAGGGCTGAAAGGCTGATAGGCTTTGCGTAGCTTGAATCAATAGCGGATAGAGCTCTGGTTATAACCGAGCCCCCGTATTTAGGCTCCGTCTCCGAGTCGGTGCTGTGGCGCAACGTAAAAAGAAGCATTTGCTTAACCATAAGCTCAATGGCATAGTGCTTCATCGTACGGCGGCCCTCGCACTCCTCAATAATCTGGGCGATTAAGCCCTCCAAATAGTACTGGTCCCTGGGGGTAAGCGCAATGCAGCCTCCGTTTTGAAAGGGTCCGGCCAAAGATGCAAGGCTGCCTGTAAGCTCGTCCCTGCGGATGCAGGCCACAAAACGGCTGTGGGGCAGATTGTCGGGGGAAAAGGCCCTGTGAAGCTCGCCGCCGTCCACAAAAGCAAGGCAGCCGGAAACCATGGGATAAACCCGGTCCTTTATAAAAAACAGGCGGGATCCGCTTTGAAGGTAATAAAGCTCGTATTCGTCATGAAAATGGGGACGGCCCATATTAAAGGTATCCGTCTCATTTTGATAAAGGAGTCTTATGGCGCCGTGCCGGTAATCCATCGTGCCAACCGCCGTTTGCAAAATAAGTGTTTTAGGGTGCGGCCCCGCAGCATGGCTAAAGGGACACACTCTTAATCATGCCATAGAGGTACGGTGTTTTCAAGAGGTGGGAGGCGCCTGTTGAATATACAATATGGAAAACAAAAGCTCCAGATAGTAAGGGGTATTTCATTTTATAGGTTTAAAGCGTTAATTAATCGTGTACTTTAAAATAAATGAATGGAAAGGACAATGGTGTATGACAAGCAGGTATAAAAGATTTGATTTGAAGGATCGCAGTTTACTTAAAAACAAGATTGAGGAGCTTTCGCTGGATCTTCCCCTTTCCGACAGCCTTGCGGTTCTCGGCGATTCCTACAGCCTGGGAGCCAAAAAGCTTAAAAACCGCTTAGCTGTTCATCCCATGGAGGGCTGTGACGGAGCGGCGGACGGCTCGCCTACGGAGCTCATTTACAGACGCTATTCCCGCTTTGCAAAAGGGGGCAGCGGCCTTCTTTGGGTGGAAGCCTGTGCCGTATGCCATGAAGGAAGGGCAAATCCCCGGCAGCTTTATATCCATGAGGAGAATAAGGAAGAATTTAAAAAGCTGGCGGATTTTATCCGAAAGGAAGCTGAGGGCGAAGTGTATCTGGTGCTTCAGCTTACTCATTCCGGACGGTATGCTAAGCCGACAAAGGAAGGCCCTGCCGTTGTTGCTACCCCAAACCTCTACCTGGATAAATTCCTTCCGCCTAAAAGCGGGCCTATTTCCGATACGGAGCTGGACGAGCTCCAGGATCAATTTGTAGAGGCCGCAAAGCTTGCCAAATACGCCGGTTTTGACGCCGTGGACGTTAAGGCCTGCCACCGTTACCTAAATAACGAGCTTCTTTCAGCCTTTGAAAGGCCGGGTCGTTACGGCGGTTCCTATGAAAACCGCACCCGTTTCCTTTTTGAGACGGTTAAGAAAATCCGGGACGCGGTTACCATTGACCTGGCGGTTCGTATGAACGCCTATGATGAAATTCCTTATCCCTTTGGCTTTGGTGTGGACAAGGAGGATTTCCACAAGCGGGATCTTTCCGAAGCCAAAAGGATTGTAGCTACACTGTATGATTTGGGTGTAAGGCTGGTTAATATTACCGGAGGCAATCCCTATTACAATCCCCATGTTAACCGTCCCTATGACCTGGGAACCTATACACCGCCCTTCCATCCCCTTGAGAACGTGTACAAGCTTCTGGATTCGGCCCGCCAGATTAAGGCGGCGGTACCTGAAATGACCATCCTGGCAACAGGCTTTACCTGGCTTCGGGAATATGGCGCCAATATGGCGGCAGCCTGTATTGAAAAGGGTTGGTTCGATTTGGCCGGTTTTGGCCGTCAGGCCTTTGCCTATCCGGATTTTGCAGCGGACATAACCGAAAAGGGCGGCATGGTTCGAAGCAAGTGCTGCATCACCTGCAGCAAATGTACCGTTATCATGCGTGACGGCGGCACCACCGGCTGTGTTATTAAGGATTCCGAGGTTTACCTGCCCATTTACAACAAGGGCAGAGAGGGCAAGCCTGCGCTTACCATGGAGCGCCCCGGTGAAAGCATTGATCCGGAAAGACCCGTAAGCGAGATATTTTAACAGGTTTTAATAGATTTTAACAGGTATTTCAAAAAGGTGAGTGGTTTGTGCCGCCATTAAAGCGGCGGAAATGGAGAA